>JAAURU010000180.1 GCA_012032075.1 Flavobacterium sp. | reverse complement strand
TGCTTCTATTTAATTTTGGTTTAAAAAATTTGTTTTAATATTTCGTTTAACTGCTGGTATTCCATTAAAAAAGCGTCATGACCGTGAATGGAATCTATAATATAGTGTTTGAAATTTTTGTTGTTTTTTGCATTACTTCATATTCTTCTAAATCGTTTTGGAATAATAAATCGGAATTAATATTTATGGCATGCACTTCTAGTTTTACATTTTTTAAATACTGATTTAGTTTGAATCCGTTTTTAACAATATTTATGGTACCCAATAAATAGTTCATTTGTTTATAAGCTTTCAAGGAAAAACGTTCTGTAAGTATTATACCATGATAAGACAACCAATCATTAACTGTGTAGATATTTCCTTCTTTTGCATTTTTAAATCTTTGATTTATTGATTGTGGTGTACGATACAATAGCATAGCATGTTTTCTTGCAACTGCCACTGGATTTTGACTTTGATTTAATATATCATCTTGAATACCTACATTTGCAATTACCCAATCACTAGCAAAATAATGTGTTGCAATAGGTATTAACTTTTGAACTCTATTAGGCTGCAAAACAGCCATTTCCCATGAAATTCCACCTCCTAAACTTCCTCCAATTAATGCAAAAAGCGATTTAATATTTAATTGATCTATTCCTAACCAAAATATTTTTGCAATATCAGTTGTAGTAACTTCTTTATAATCGGAAGATAATTCGTTTTCTAATTCATATTCATTACCTGGAATATTAAATGCTATTACAGTATATTTATGTAAATCTATAATATGATCATAATCGATGACATTTTTCCACCAACCTTTTTCTCCAGAAACATTTGAATTTCCTGTTAAAGCATGATTTACTAATACTACAGGAGCGTTTCCAATAGGTTGTCCAAAAATTTGATAGGTCAACTTAACATGACTTCTGCGTTTATCGTTTTCTAAAACAAAATCATAAATGTCTATTTTTTGCAACATAATTTAATTGATAATTATAGAAATGAATAATAATAAAGAGTCTCTGACTTACGAATAAGCCAAAGACATCTTTGGGTAACCAACCTTAACCTCTTTTATGCAACACTTACTTCTTCGCGAATACTTTCTAATTCCACTTCAATAGGTGTTGGATTTATTAAATTATCATACACTGGGCAACGACTTTCAACAATTGCAAGCCAATTTTTTAATTCTTTTTTACTAATATTTGCCTCTAATTTTATGTTTACTCTTATCTTACTAAACCCAGCTCTTGCTGTAGTTTCTCTTCCATAAAACTTATCCACATCTAAATCTCCTGAGACATCCACTAAAAGTGACTTATAATCGATATTTAATTCTTTTGCCACTAATGTTCCTACTGCATTGATACAACCTGCATAACCTGCAAGCACATATTCAATTGGACTCGGAGCATCTAAATCGGGATAATTTTTGTTTTTACTAATTCTAATATCGTGACTTTCTGTTTTAATTAAAAACTGTTCGTCTTTTTTTGCTCTACCGTATATACTTACTGTTTTTGTACTCATAATTATGCTTTTACTCCGTTTTTAACTGTTGCAAAAGCTTCTTTTAAATCAGCTTTTAAATCTTCGATATCTTCTAAACCTACAGATAAGCGAATTAAATCTTGAGTTACACCAGTAGTTTCTTGCGCTTCAGCAGAAAGTTGTTGGTGTGTAGTACTTGCAGGATGAATAATTAGTGATTTGGTATCACCAATGTTTGCTAAAAGAGAAAATAATTTCGTTTGATCTACCACTTTTTTAGCTGCTTCGAACCCACCTTTTAAACCGAAAGTTACTATTCCACTTTTACCATTTGGTAAATATTTATCTGCTAATGCTTTGTACTTAGAAGATTCTAATCCTGGATAATTTACCCAAGCTACTTCTTCTTGAGTTTGTAACCATTTTGCTAATGCTAATGCATTTTCAGAATGTTTTTTAATTCTAATTTCTAAAGTTTCAAGTCCTTGAATAGTTTGAAAAGCGTTGAACGGACTTAAAGCTGCACCAAAATCTCTTAACCCTTCGATTCTCACTTTTGCTATGAAAGAAGCAGCTCCTAAAACTTCATAGTATTTTAATCCGTGGTAACCAGCTGATGGTTCAGTGAATTCTGGGAATTTTCCATTACTCCAATCGAATTTTCCAGCATCGATAATAACACCACCTAATGAAGTTCCATTACCCGTTATATATTTTGTTAAAGAATGAATTACAATATCTGCACCGTGTTCGATAGGATTTAATAAATAAGGAGTTGCCACTGTATTATCTACAATAAAAGGCACTTTATAAGCATGAGCTTCATTAGCAATTGCTTTTAAATCAAGCACATCTAATTTTGGATTACCTAAACTCTCAGCAAAAAATGCTCTTGTATTTTCTTGAACTGCATTTTTAAAATTTTCTGGGTTTGAAGGATCAACAAATGTTGTTGTAATTCCTAATCTTGGTAAAGTAACACTTAATAAATTATATGTTCCTCCATATAAACTACTAGAAGCAACAATGTGATCTCCAGCTTTAAGCAATACTAATAAAGCAGTAGCTATTGCAGAAGTTCCAGATGCAGTTACAACAGCTCCTAAACCACCTTCTAAAGCCGTTAATCTTTGCTCTAATACATCATTTGTAGGATTATTTAATCTTGTATAAATGTAACCTGCTTCTGAAAGGTTGAATAAATTTGCAGCGTGATCTGAATTATTGAAAACATAAGATGTTGTTTGATAAATAGGAACTGCTCTTGTCCCACCGTTTTTAGTAACATCATGTCCTGCGTGTAAAGCGTTTGTTGCGAATTTTTGAGTACTCATAATTTTTTGATTTAATTGTTTATTATTTATTTTTTTTGATTCATTAAAAAACCCTTTTGATTTTCTTTCCAAAAGGGTTCAATTTTTAAACATAACTAAGTTTAACTATTTACTTTTGGAAATACTGAGTTGGTGCACACATGCACATCATCATACAACACATATTTTTCATATTTTTCATTTTATTTAATTTTAAATTATTTGAACATAAAAAAACCTCTGCAAAACAGAGGTATAATTGTATATTTTAATTATGCAATAGTTTACCTCTGCGGAAGTTTCCACATCATACAACACATATTGCAAATAATTGTTCTCATTGTTTTTGTTTTTATTAACAGGACAAATTTAGAATTATTTTCTAAATAAAAAAATAAAAATAGTATAATTTTCTAAATTTTATTATTTATATATTATTTTTTAGAAAAAAAAACTACTAATTCTTATTTAAAAAGATACTGATTCTAATGAAATGGGATTTTTTAAATTATCTTAATAAACACTCTAATACTAAACACAATTACAAGAAAAGCTACTAATAATAAAGCCCCTTTTCTTGGTAACTTTCCTGCCAATTTTGCTGCGATTGGTGATGCAATTGCCCCACCAACTATAAGACCTAAAATAATATACCAATGACTTACCCCTAATGTTGCAAAAAAACAATCGATACAAAAAGGGTTACAAAAAATTCAGCTAAACTAACTGTTCCTACAACATATTTAGATTTTCTTCCTTTTGCGAGTAAAGTTGATGTTACTATTGGCCCCCAACCACCACCTCCAAAGGCATCCATAAAACCTCCTGTAAAACCTAAAAATCCCAGAAATTTAATCTTCTTTTTTAATTGGATTTTCTTAAAGGCTAATACTATTAAACGTATTCCAATAATAAAAGTATAGGTTGATAAAGCTGCATAAGCAAAATTTTCGTACTTGTTACCTAAATAAATTAATGCATAAGCTCCTAAAACAGCTCCTAAAACACCAAATATTGCCAACCAAAACAACATTCGCTTGTTAACATTTCCAAATTTATAATGGGAATAACCACTTATTGCACTTGAAAACATTTCAGCAGTATGAATACTTCCACTTATTGCAGGTAATTTAACCCCTAAAAGCATCATACTGGTAGCACATGTTACTCCGTATCCTAAACCAACTGCACCATCTACAAGTTGGGCTACAAAACCTATTAATAGCATGAAATAAAATTCATTTGGAATAGCACTCAAACTATGTTGAAAATCAGCAACCGAAACATAAGTTGACAATCCAAATCCAACAAAAAACATTAAGAAAGAAATAGCTAATGTAAAAGCAAGTCTTTTATATTTTTTTTGTCCGTTTTCTTTTTTCTTTTTTTCAAAACCTTCCGTAATTTTATTTAAATCATTTAATTTTTCCTGAAAATCTCCCTTATGATTTGCCCTAAACTTATTTAGTATATCAAGACTTTCTTCAATATTATTTGGAATTACTTCTGTGAAATATTCTCGCATTCGTTTTGCTAAAACAGGAGATTTTACCATTTGTTGAAATGCAATTTTTAAACTTCCTTTATTCACAATAGAACCCAAATAAAAATCACATAAATCAGGTTGATCAGCTGCATTGACTTTAATTCCTTTGGCTTTAGCCAAATTTCTTACCTCTAAATTCACCAATGAATTATCGGTTCCAATAATTACATAATCTTTATTTTCCAAATCGGATTCTTGAAAAGGTCTTTCAAAAGCATCAATTGTAGCATAAGCATCTATAATTTGTTTCAATTTTAGATTAATAATCGTTCCAATAATTGTAATTCGAATGTTTTGATTTTGCTTTAATAAAGTTTCCGTTTTTTCCAAACCTACATTTCCAGCACCAACAATTAAAAAAATGAGCTGTTTCTGTTTTTAGAAATACTGGAAATAATGTATTTTTCTCTTCCATTTTTTAATTTATTTTATGAAATATGGTAAACCTTATTATATTCTATCGTAAAAATTACCTACTTTAGATTGTTGTTGAAAAATATTTAGATAACCCATTTCCAAAGCTATTCTTTTTGACATACTATAGTTAAAACCAATATAGATTCTATTTTGATCAAACACATTAGTCACAATTTTATTTCCAAAATTCAACATAATTTCATCTTGTAATTTTACAGATAAAACAACATCATTAGATTCATTTTTATTAACCAAAGACAATGTGTATCCTACTAAATATCTAAATCTAAAATTTCGGAAAGCAAATCCGCTTGCGAGTTTATTTTCATGTAAATTTTGAAAAAACCTACTTTCAAATCTATACCTATGTGACAATGTACCTTTCCATAGCTTTTGTTTATTATTGAATTCAAAATGTGGTCTCAACTCTGGAATTGTGGGTAAAGTTGAAGCTTCAGGAGTATTTGAGCGTTGACAGAATAACATTCCTCCTATTCCAAAATCCCATTGGTTACCCAAATCTCTTTTAAAATTTGATCGAATTGCCCATAAATGCTGAGCTGTAGGATTAACAAAATGTCTTTCTTGAATATCTGTTACAACAGACCATTTAGTACTTAAACTACTATTAAAAATATAAGTGTACCAAATGATTTGTTGTTTATTAATTACTTTAGATTCCTGAGCAAAGTTGAAACTACTATAAAAAATTAATAGTCCGATAAAAATTTGCTTTGACATTTTCTAATTCAAAATAGCTCGAAAGGCAAAATCTCCAAAGGTTTCATTCTCATTTTTCTCAGATACATATTTTACTAACAAACGATCCACTTCTTCCAAAATTTGGCTTTCAGATTGTTTTTCTTTGTACAATTTATTTAAGCGTTCTCCAAAACGATCTCCTCCTAACATGAAATTGTATTGTTCTGGACCTGTTCCTACAAAACCTAATTCAGCTGCATAAGGACGACCACAACCATTAGGACAACCTGTCATTCTTATGGAGATTTCATCATTTGTAAGTTTATATTTCTCTAAAAGCGGCTCGATTTTAGTTACTAAAACAGGTAAATAACGTTGTGCTTCCGCTAAAGCTAAAGGACAAGTAGGCAAAGCCACACATGCCATAGAACTTTTACGCAAAGCACTAATTTCCTGATTAATATTAAATTGATTTTGAAGTGTTTCTACTTTAGATTTATCAAACTCATTAATTTCACCCAATATTAAATTTTGGTTAGCCGTAAAAATAAAATTGGATACTTTTAATTGAGCTACTTCATACAAGAAAGCTTTTTGATTAGGTCTTACCACTCCATGTTCTACAAACAGCGTGTAAAACCACTTCCCTTCATGATTTTTTTCCCAACCATAACGATCGTTTCTTTCTGTGAACTTGTAAGGTTTTGCAGGTTCTAATTTGAATCCGATTCGGTTTTCTAATTCGGTTTTAAAACCTTCAACAGTTAATCTTTCAATAGTATATTTTAAGCGCGATAATTTTCTATCGGAACGATTTCCAAAATCTCTTTGAATCGTTAAAACTTCGTAAACAGCTTTTAATGTTTTTTCTTCTGTATCGGTGAATCCAATTAACATTTCCTAATCTTGGAAAGGTATTTTCGATTTCCATGTGTTGTACCTAAACCACCACCAACTACGATATTGAATCCTTTTAATTGGTTATTTTCAATAATAGCTATCAAACCTAAATCATTGGTAAACAAATCTACATCATTACTTGGTGGAATGGCAATGGCAATTTTGAACTTTCTTGGTAAATAACGATCTTCATATAATGGGTCTGCTTCAGAAGAACGCTCATATATTTTTTCCCCATCTATAAAGACATCATAATACGATTGTGTTTTAGGTAATAATAATTTTGAAATTTTATCAGCATAATTGTGAATTTCTTTGTGTAATGGAGACAGTTGAGGATGCGAACTTGCAATTACATTTCGGTTTACATCACCACATGCTGCGATAGAATCTAATTTTGCTTTATCAAAAGACTGAATTGTAGGTCTTAATTGGTGTTTTAACAACCCATGCAATTGTACCGTTTGACGTGTTGTGATTTTCAATGTTCCTGTTCCATATTTTTCAGAAATTTCGTGAGTTGCTAACCATTGATCAGCTGTAATTTCTCCTCCTGGAATTCGCAAACGAATCATAAAAGAGTATAATTTATCTAGTTTCTTCAAAGCTCTTTCGGCTCTTCTGTCTCTATCATCTTGGACATACATGCCGTGAAACTTAACTAAAGTCTCATCGTCTGGTCTTACATTTCCTGTGTGATTGTCTAAATCGATACTTTCTTTCAACGTTCCTCTAAGTCCGTCACTTTTTGTTTTTATATATTCTACTGGTGATAATTTATCGCTCATTGCTGTTTTTTTTTAGTAATTGGTGATTAGTAATTAGTATTAGTGATTAGTTTCTCGCAAATAACTTATAAAAGCTAATTACTATTCACTAGTCACTCTTCACTTTATTTAATACACGTCTTTTTGATATTTCCCTGTTGTTTCTAAATCTTCTAATACTTGTTTTGCTTGTTCGGTTGAAATCTTTCTTTCTTGAGAAATCACTTCAATAATAGTATTTTCAACATCACT
>JAAURU010000179.1 GCA_012032075.1 Flavobacterium sp. | reverse complement strand
CCATGCAAAAACAAAGTTGAACTCAGTTTATCAGAATATTTCTGATTAAAATGGGTATTTAATTCAAATCTTCCTCCCATTCCAGCAAATGCATTCAAGAAAAAAGGAATGTCGTTTGATGGTTTTAAAATTTCATAATTAATTTGCCCAGAAATACTTTCGTAACCATTGATAACACTTCCAGCTCCTTTTGTAATTTGAATGCTTTCCACCCAAGTACCTGGAACAAAAGATAAGCCGTAAGCTTGTGAAGCACCTCTTACCGAAGGTATATTTTCTTCAGCAATTAAAATATATGGACTTGTAAGACCTAGCATTTTTATTTGCTTATTCCCTGTCACAGCGTCAGAAAAACTAACATCTATAGAAGGATTTGTACTAAAACTTTCCGAAATATTACAACAAGCCGCTTTCAATAACTCTTTTTGACTCATTGTTTGTACATTGGTAGCTTCAAACTTAGAATAAGTAGTACTTTTTTTTGTTTTTGAAACGGTTACTTCCTCTAAATTAGTTACTGCTTCTAACTTAATAGTAATAAAATTGGTTGAAACTATTTCAATTTTTTTGGTTTTATAACCAATGTAACTCACTATCAAACTAGAGGTTCCCTCTGATTTTTTAATAGAGAATTTCCCATCAATATCTGTAGTTGCTCCTATTGATGTATTTTGCCAAAAAACATTGGCACTTGGTAAAGGTTCATTATTTTCATCTACTATTTTCCGTTAATTACTTCTTGAGCATTTGAAATTGAAGCAAAAAACAATAGTAAAAAGACTATTTTTTTATACATAAATCTATTTTTAATGTTTTGAATTTTTAAAATCTAAAAAACATTAAAATTTATGCGTAAAAAACTAATTGACAATAAAGTTTGTATAAAGGTGGTGCGTTTGAATCGCAATAAAAAGAAAGAAATCTATTGGTTGTTTCATTAAATACTTCAATAGCTCTAGGAGATTCAAAAACAGAAGTCAAATAATACTGTTGTAATTCTAACTGGAAACTTTTAGTTAAAACATTATCCGTCTTTTTTTCAGTTTTTTAATTCCTTGTTTGAACAACAATCATTGTGTTGATTTTTTATAGCACAACACGTTTTAACTTCTTCTTTACAAGTCTCTTTGTTATCAATAATTATTGAAACTCCAGAAATCTTATCATGGCAATAATGTACATTAAAAGCTAATCCTAAATTTGAAAATAAGATAAATACAGTTAATAATATGGCAGCACATTTTTTCAATTGCATGGTGCAAATTTACTAATAATTTTATGTAACAAAGTTAATTTTATCTAAATTTCAATTATTTGACCTAATTGAGGAATTAAACATTCCATTTTTAAATCTTCTGAAATCTTATCTTTTAAAAGCTTCAGCGGCTTCACTTTCACCATGAATTAAATATATTTTTTTAGGTTTTTCGGTTAAATCATTTAGCCATCCTAATAAATCTTTTTGATCACCATGAGCTGATAAACCATCAATTAAAAGAACTTTTGCTTTTACTGGATAATATTTTCCATACATCTTAATTTCATTGGCACCTTCTAATAATTTTCTACCTCGCGTTCCTTCTGCTTGATATCCTACTAAAGCTAAAAGATTTTCTGGTTTATCAATATATCGTTCTAAATAGGACAAAACCCTTCCTCCTGTTATCATACCACTAGCTGCAATGACAACTTTTTGGTTGGTTATCATAGATTGCCACAATAGTATCTTGGTAATCAGATATTAAAGTAAACATTTTACTCATTTCTACACATTCTTCATAGTTTAATTTGTGCCAATTTCTATTTTCTTGAAAAACATGTAATACATTTATTCCCATTGGTGTATCAATAATATAAGGAATATTAGGAATTCTATCTTCTTTTTTAAGTTGCCAAAGTAAAAACATAACCGTTTGTACACGTTCTACTGCAAAGCTTGGAATAATTACATTTCCACCGTTGTTATAAGTATTATTAATTAACAGTTCCAAATCAAAAAGAGGGTCATTTCCTTTATGTAATCTATTACCATAAGTACTTTCGAGAAAAACATAATCTGCTTTTTTAGGTTTTATAGGAGGAAATAACAAAACATCATCATCTTGACCTACATCTCCAGAAAAAACTAATGTTTTACCTTCGACTTGTAAGCTAATTGAGCAAGCTCCTAAAATGTGAGAAGCATAAAAAAATGAAAATGAAATGGTTTCAGACAAAACCACATCAATATCTTTATCAACAATTCGTATTAAAGGAAAAACTTGATTAGCTTCTTCAACTGTATATAATGGTAAAGCTGGATTGTGTTTTGAGTAATATTCCTTATTCGCTTTTTCAGCTTCTTCCTCCTGAATTTTAGCACTGTCTAATAAAATCAACTTTGTAATTTCTTTTGTGGGTGCTGTACAAAAAATTTTTCCTTCAAAACCTTCATTTACTAATTTTGGTAACCAACCACAATGATCTAAATGACCATGAGTTAATATCACAAAATCAATATCTTTTGGAAGATAAGGCAAAGGTACTCTATTCAATTCTCGTAACGCTTTCACACCTTGAAAAAGTCCGCAATCTATTAGAATAGACAATTCATCACACTCAACTAGTGTTTTTGAACCTGTTACGGTTCCAGCTCCTCCTAAAAAATGTATTTTCATCTATTTAATAATTGATTACTTTCATTTAACACGTTTTTCATTCTAGTTTCACTCAGTTTTAGCCTATCAAATTTTCTTTCATGATGTACTAAATCATATACTGTTAAAATACTTTCTAGTAATAATACTTCTTTCTCAGCTGCCGTTAAAGTTGTTAAACAAGTTATGGGATAAATAGTAAATTGGTTTACTAAATCTTTTAAGCTATTGTTTTTAGGGTAATCCCAACTTAACAACTGTAATCCAGAACATTCACCAAATTTTATTGCTTCAGATGTAAATTTATTATTTGTAATGAGCCAACATTTAGAAATATTCTCATTTTTATCAAAAACTATATATGTTTTTTTATTCAAATCATTAAATCGAGATAAAATATACATGGGAATTTTTACATCAGTTTTTGATTCCTGACTACCATGAAACTTACATTCTACTATTGCTACATGATTATCTTGTTTAACAATCACATCTAGTTCGTGCGAAATACAATTCCCTTCTAAGAAAACATTCGTTATTGTTTGATAGCCTTGCAATTCAAAAATCCTTGCAATGAATTTTTCAAAATAAAATCCAGCTGGTCCAAGAGCCATGATGCCATTTTTTAAACTAAATCTAGCAGCATGAGCATTTGAAAAACGCTTTAATTTTTGAAAGGCTAATTTGTAAATTTTTTTGGTGGCAATTCCATCATATAATTGAGGTTGAATATCATGAATTATTTGTTTTGCAATTTCATCACTTGCTCCAGAAGCAATTAAAGATTTGATTAATTTAGATTCGTCAAAATCAACAATTGCTCCTGAATATTTTTTAACCTTCATAGTACAAAAATTGTTTTACTAAGATAGTGAATTATTTTGTCTTTTTTGATAGTAAAAAGCAGCAATAAAAAGGAATAAAAACAATGGCTGAATTAAAAAACGTCTCACATAAAAGAGAACTAAATAATCTGGATTTGAATCTAAATTAAGTATTCCAAAAAAAAGTGCAACTAAAATCACAAAAAGAGACAGATAAATCCAAGCAGAAAAAACAACCAACTTTTTTTCTTTGAAAAGCAAGTAAATCAAAAACAATGAAAATAAAGTATTCAATCCATATCGAAATAAAATACCAAAAAACAAATGAATTCCATTATAAGTTGGCAGTGTTTTTTTGGTAATCTAACTTAAAGAAGTTCAAAAAAGGGTCATAAAAAGATAACTTTCAAAAGTTCTGATAGCAACTAACAAAATTAAAAAACAATGATTAAAAACACCTTAGTTTTATTTTTAAGCAGTTTTTCTATCATAACCAGAAAATTTAGTTACCCATAAAATCCACAATAAAAAAACCACACCGTAAATAAATAGAGGAAAATGGTACCATGTAAAAGTTCATTATACTTAGGATAATAAAACAAAGCATAAGCAATCATAGCTATTCTTATAATATTTAATACATAAATTATCAAACAACCTAATACTATATAAATAATTGTTCGTTTTATCTTAACCGAAAAAGCAAAAACAAAAGCCGCAAATAAAATCATTACACTAATTCCGTTACAACCTTCAATAATTCTAGAAACAAACTTTCCATTATAAATTAACTTCATAGAAGGTTCAATTTCATTTTGGTCAATTTCAGCAGTATGACCAAAAAATTAAGTAGAGAATTTGTATGTTCAGACACTAATTTTGTTATTCCATCAACTTCATTGTTTTCGCTTTCAAATTGATTCAAATAGAAATTATATATAAAAGTAAAAACCACATAAAAAAGCAAAAACTTAATTAAAAAAGAGAAAAAAGGTTTGTATTGAATAAAAAGCGTCTTCAAAAGATATTTTTAACAAAAATATATAAATTTTAAAAGCAAAGAATAAATACTTTTGCAAAAAAAACACAAATGACATTTGAAAATTTAAAACCAGAAATCATAAAAATCACTACAAATAATACGTTAACTCGAGATGAAAAATTAGCAACTATTTGTCAGTTATTACAAGATAACATCTCATATTACAACTGGGTAGGTTTTTATTTTGCTAATCATGAAACGAAAACATTACATTTAGGTCCTTATGTAGGTGCAGAAACAGATCATACCGTAATTCCATTTGGAAAGGAATTTGCGGACAAGTTGCAGAATCTAATACCAATTTTGTAGTTCCAGATGTTGCAGCACAAGATAATTACATTGCTTGTAGTTTTACAGTAAAATCGGAAATTGTTGTTCCTTTGTTTGTGAATGGAATAAACATTGGTCAAATAGACATTGATTCTCACGTAATTGACCCTTTTACAGAAGCTGACGAGCGCTTTTTAGAATTTGTTAATGAGAATGTTGCTCGTTTATTTTAGTTTTTTTTTAAATATTTCTAACTTCTAACTTTTAACTTCCAACTTTTTAACTATATTTGCACCCGAAATGGAGTATTTCCTTTTCATACATAATAATCATTTAAAATAATATTAGCATGTACTTAACTAAAGAAGTTAAATCAGAAATCTTCGCGAAACACGGAGGAAAAGCAGAAAACACAGGTTCTGCTGAAGGACAAATTGCATTGTTCACATTTAGAATAAACCACTTAACTGGACACTTAAAAAACAATCGTCATGATTACAATACTGAGCGTTCGTTAGTGAAATTAGTAGGTAAAAGAAAAAGTCTTTTAGATTACTTAAAGAAAAAAGATATCAATAGATATCGTGAGATTATTAAAGAATTAGGAATTAGAAAATAATCAACTTAAGGGGCTTCGCGCCCCTTTTTGTTTTATATATTTTAAAGAAAAAGTTTGGTTTTTCATTGGGTTTCACACAACTACACACACAACAACACAACTAAAACCCTTTGTTTAATTAAGAATTACATTTTATGATTCCAAAAGTATTCCAAGAAGTTATCGATTTGGGTGATGGAAGAAGCATTACAATCGAAACTGGAAAATTAGCCAAACAAGCCGATGGATCTGTGGTGGTTAGAATGGGAGATTGTATGTTGCTTGCAACAGCAGTTTCAGCTAGAACCGCAAATCCAGGTGTTGATTTTCTACCTTTAACAGTAGATTATCGTGAAAAATTTGCAGCAGCTGGACGTTTTCCTGGAGGTTTCTTCAAAAGAGAAGCACGACCAAGTGATAGCGAAGTATTAACGATGAGATTAGTTGACCGTGTTTTGCGTCCACTTTTCCCAGACGATTATCATGCAGAAACGCAAGTTATGATTCAATTAATGAGTCATGATGATGATATCATGCCTGATGCTTTAGCAGGATTAGCAGCTTCAGCAGCTTTAGCAGTTTCAGATATTCCTTTTTACAACTTAATTTCAGAAGTTCGTGTAGCGCGTATTGATGGAAAATTTATAATCAATCCAAGTAGAGAACAATTAGCTTTATCTGATTTAGATATGATGATTGGAGCTTCAATGGATTCTGTAGCCATGGTAGAAGGAGAAATGCATGAAATTTCTGAAGCAGAAATGGTTGAAGCTATTAAGTTTGCACATGAAGCTATTAAAGTTCAAATTGTTGCTCAACAAAAACTAAGAGATTCTCTAGGTTCACTAGCTTATAGAGAATATGAAGGAGAACCAGAAAATGAGGAAGTTTATGCAAAAATTAAAAAAGCATCTTACGATAAATACTATGCAATAGCACAAGAAGCTTCTGCAAAAAGTGAAAGAGGTGAAAAATTTGCATTAGTAAAAGAAGAAGTAAAAGCTTTATTTACAGAAGAAGAACATGCCGAAAATCCAGATTTAGCTGAATTAATTGGTAAATATATTTACAAAACTCAAAAAGAAGCCGTTCGAAATGTAATCCTTGAAAAAGGAATTCGTTTAGATGGAAGAAAAACTACAGAAATAAGACCTATTTGGTGTGAAACTGATTATCTACCTTCTGTTCATGGATCTTCTTTATTTACACGTGGAGAAACACAAGCTTTAGCAACAGTAACTTTAGGAACTTCTAGAGAAGCAAATGTAATTGATTCCCCATCTGAACAAGGAGAAGAAAAGTTCTATTTACATTATAACTTCCCTCCTTTTTCAACAGGTGAAGCAAGACCTTTAAGAGGCACTTCTCGTAGAGAAGTGGGTCATGGAAATTTAGCACAACGCGCTTTAAAAAATATGATTCCTGCTGATTGCCCTTATACTATTCGTGTAGTTTCTGAAGTATTAGAATCTAATGGTTCATCTTCTATGGCAACAGTATGTGCTGGAACTATGGCATTAATGGATGCTGGAATTCAAATGAAAAAACCAGTTTCTGGTATTGCTATGGGATTAATTACAGACGGAACCAAATTTGCTGTACTTTCTGATATTTTAGGTGATGAAGATCATTTAGGAGACATGGACTTCAAAGTTACAGGAACTGCCGATGGAATTACTGCTTGTCAAATGGATATCAAAATTGACGGTTTACGTTATGATATTATGGAACAAGCTTTAGCTCAAGCAAGAGAAGGTCGTTTACATATTTTAGGTAAATTAACAGAAACCATTGCACAGCCAAGAGCAGACGTTAAACCAAAAGCACCAAAAATCATTACAAGAACTATTCCTGGAGCTTTCATTGGAGCATTGATTGGCCCTGGTGGAAAAGTAATTCAAGAATTACAAAAAGCTACTGGAACAACTATTGTAATTAATGAAGTTGACGAACAAGGTGTTGTAGAAATTTTAGGAACAGATCCAGCAGGAATTGCAGCGGTTTTAGCTAA
>JAAURU010000178.1 GCA_012032075.1 Flavobacterium sp. | reverse complement strand
GAACTTAAAACTTAAACTAGATGAAATAGTTAAAGAATTAATCACTGAAAACTTCATAAAAAACCTATGTGGTTTCGACTATTTTTTTGCTTAAATTAGACTATTAAATATATCTAAATGGTATAAAATAAAAAAATGCAGAAGCAATACTAGAATTAACACTACAACATCAGGAATATTTATTTTAAACTTTTCATTCAAAAAATACACAAAAAATTGCATCAAAGACACCACACAAATTGTTACTAAAATCATTTAAATACTTTTATTAAATACTTATGCTGGACACTGTTTACCGAACAATGAACACTAATAAACTTTTACTTCTTTCCTAACTCTATAACTTCTAAGTTTCGAATCTTTTCTCCATCGATTTCAAATCTTAACATCGTTCTTACTTGATGAAAACCGTGTTTACCAATAGCTCCTGGATTCATGTGCAATAAACCTAACTTCTTATCAGGCATAACTTTTAAAATATGTGAATGACCACAAATGAATAATTTAGGAGGATTTTTTCTAATTTCTTCTCTTACTTCTATATTGTATTTATCTGGATAACCTCCTATATGTGTAATCCAAACATCCACTTCTTCACACATAAAACGATTGTGTAGAGGAAATTCTTTTCGTACTTCATGATTGTCAATATTTCCAAAAACTGCATGCAAGGGTTTTTCGTATCTTAATGGTATCTGTCACTATAGTATCACCAATGTCTCCTGCATGCCAAACTTCATCAGCTTGACGAACATATTTCATTATTTGGTCATCTATATAACTATGCGTATCAGAAAGCAATAATATTTTCTTCATGTGGCAAAATTAGGTTTTTATTTTGAAAATTTTTGTTGTCAGTTTTCTGTTGTCAGTTATTCGTTTATCTAAGTTTGAAATTGATATTGAACTTGATATTGACATTGCTATTGATTTTCGTAACTTTGCCTCTTTTAAAAAATAAACTTACCTTGAGATACTTTATAGAATTTGCATACAACGGAAAGAATTACTTTGGATTTCAGGTGCAACCCAATGCTATTTCCATACAAGAAACTTTTGAAAAAGCACTAAGTTTACTATTAAAAGAGAAAATTGAAATTGTAGGTGCTGGCAGAACGGATAGTGGTGTTCATGCCAAAAAAATGTATGCGCATTTTGATTATGAAGGTGAAATTGATTCTGATTATTGGACAAAAAAAATGAATTCATTCTTACCAGAAGATATTGTTATTTACAGTTTCATAAAGGTTTCGAATGAAGCACATGCTCGTTTTGATGCAAAAAGTCGCACATACGAATATTACATTCATACTTATAAAAATGCTTTTCAAAACCAAGGAAGTTGGTATTACCACAAAAACTTGGATATTAAAAAAATGAATAAAGCTTGTGAACTGTTATTTCAGTACATAGATTTTGAATGTTTTTCCAAAGTTCATACCGATGTTCATACTTTTAACTGTAAAATAACAACTGCTTTTTGGAAACAAGAAGGAAATCAACTAATTTTCACCATTACTGCAGATCGTTTTTTAAGAAACATGGTAAGAGCAATTGTTGGCACTATGATAAACATTGGAATTGGTAAAATAACCATTGATGATTTCA
Source organism: Flavobacterium sp. (assembly GCA_012032075.1). Classification (GTDB taxonomy): domain Bacteria; phylum Bacteroidota; class Bacteroidia; order Flavobacteriales; family Flavobacteriaceae; genus Flavobacterium. The sequence continues at coordinate 5,776 of JAAURU010000178.1, read as the reverse complement.
GAAAAATAATTGAAAGTAAAAACAGAAACGAAGCAGGTTTTTCAGTTCCAGCACATGGCTTGTATTTGGTAAATGTTGAATACCCTTACATAAATACGATATAAGAAGTACGAGGTACGAGGAAGGAAGATGGAAGTTGGATGTTTTATGTTAGAAGTTTTTAGAATTAAATAGTTCATTGCCGTTTTGCTTTAGCCAACGGATGAAAAGAAAAAATATTGAGATTTTTTTGAAATTGAAATAAAATTGTTGAAATAAAAAAATAAATGAGTACTATAAAGTCCAAATCATTAAAAAAAGTAATGCATTATGCAAAGCCTTACAGAAGTAGATACTATTGGGTAATAGTTTGGGCAATTTTATTATCTGTTTTTGCTGCTGCTAGACCATACTTATTAAAAACAAACAGTGGACGATTATTTGAAAAATCACGATTCGCTTGGTTTACTATATTACATTATAGCAATGAGTGTAGTGCTTATTTTAGAAGTATTATCACAGTTTTACTTTACGTATTGGGCAAACTGGTTGGGTCAAGATATTATAAAAGATATAAGAGATAAACTTTTCAAACACATCACTTCCTTTAAAATGAAATATTTTGACAATGAACCTGTGGGAAAATTGGTTACTCGAACTGTTTCTGATATTGAATCAATTGCCAGTATTTTCAGTCAAGGATTATTCATGATTGTGAGTGATTTATTGAAATGGTAGTTATTCTTGGAATCATGATTTATATGAATTGGAAACTTACATTAATTGTTCTTTTGGCTATGCCAATACTAATATATGCTACTAATATTTTTCAAAAGAAAATGAAAGTCGCTTTTAATGAAGTACGAAACGAAATTTCAAACCTTAATACATTTGTTCAAGAACGATTAACAGGAATGAAGATTGTCCAACTCTTCAATCGTGAAAAAATAGAGTACGAAAAATTCAAAGAGATTAACAATAAGCATAATAAAGCTTGGTTAAAAAACATTCTATACAACTCTATCTTCTTCCCTATTGCCGATATTCTTTCTTCTATAACACTTGGAGCTATTGTTTGGTATGGTGGAAATACTATATTAAATGGTGATACTGCAACAACTTTTGGTGACTTATTCGCTTACACCATGTTAATTACAATGTTATTCAATCCGTTACGTCAAATTGCTGATAAGTTTAATGTAATGCAAATGGGCATAATCGCTGCAGAACGTGTTTTTGAAATTTTAGAAACTGATAGCCAAATTCAAAATGTAGGAAATACTGTTGCTTCACATTTTAATGGAAATATTTCATTTAAGGATGTTCGTTTTAGTTATCTAAAAGGAGAAGAAGTTTTAAAAGGAATTAATCTCGAAGTAAAATCTGGGGAAACCATTGCTATTGTAGGAAGTACTGGTGCTGGAAAATCTACTATTATTAATTTACTGAATCGCTTTTACGAAATTGACTCAGGAACAATATGTATCGATAACACTAATATTAAAGAATATACAATTGACAGTTTAAGAAAACAAATTGCAGTTGTATTACAAGATGTGTTTTTATTTGCAGATACTATTTACAACAATATTACTTTATATAATATATCTATTAGTAGAGAAGAAGTAATTGAAGCAGCTAAAAAAATAGGAGTTGAAGAATTTATTTTGAGTTTACCAAATGGTTTCGATTATAATGTAAAAGAAAGAGGTGTTATGCTTTCATCAGGTCAAAGACAATTGATTGCCTTTCTTAGAGCTTATGTAAGTAATCCAAGCATTCTAATTTTAGACGAAGCTACTTCATCCATTGATAGTTACTCTGAAGAATTAATACAAAATGCTACAGAAAAAATAACAAAAGGAAGAACCTCTATAGTCATTGCACACCGTTTAGCAACCATTATGAAAGCAGACAAAATTATTGTAATGGATAAGGGTGAAATAGTTGAAGTAGGAACACATACTGAATTATTAAATCTTGAAAATGGCTATTATAAAAAATTATATGATTCACAGTTTGCAGTTGAAGTTTAATTAACAGTTATCTGTTGTCTGTTGTGAGTTTTGGTTTATAAGTTAATTTTTAATTTGAAATTGATTTTTGAAGTTGATTTTTGAAATTTAATTTGAAATTTAATTTGAAATTGATTTTTGAAAATAATTCCTTAAATTCGCAAACAGTAAAAAAACAATACTTTTTTTAAAAATATAAAAATCAAAAAATGACATGAGCATTTGCTACTGCATTTTTAACAATAATAAATAAACGCACAAAAATGAAATACGACATCATCGTTTTAGGAAGTGGTCCTGGTGGATATGTAACTGCAATTAGAGCTTCCCAATTAGGCTTTAAAGTAGCTGTTGTTGAAAAAGAAAGTTTAGGAGGAATTTGTTTAAATTGGGGATGTATTCCAACGAAAGCTTTGTTAAAATCGGCACAAGTATTTGATTACTTAAAACATGCATCAGATTATGGTTTAGTGGTAAAAGAATTTGACAAAGATTTCAATGCAGTAGTAAAACGTTCTAGAGATGTTGCAGAAGGAATGAGCAAAGGTGTTCAATTCCTAATGAAAAAAATAAGATTGATGTTATCTTTGGTTTTGGAAAACTGAAACCAGGAAAAAAATTGATGTTACAGCAGAAGACGGAAAGGTAACTGAATATACTGCTGATAACATAATTATAGCTACTGGAGCTCGTTCTCGTGAATTGCCAAATTTACCGCAAGATGGTAAAAAAGTAATTGGATATAGACAAGCAATGACGCTACCAGAACAACCAAAGAAAATGATTGTTGTTGGTTCTGGAGCAATAGGTGTTGAATTTGCTCATTTTTACAACGCAATGGGAACAGAAGTTACTATTGTTGAGTTTATGCCAAATGTAGTTCCAGTGGAAGATGAAGATATCTCAAAACAATTTGAGCGTTCTCTGAAGAAAGCGGGAATAACTATAATGACTAATTCTTCTGTGGAACGAATCGATACTTCAGGAAATGGAGTTAAAGCATTTGTAAAAACAGCAAAAGGAGAAGAAGTTTTAGAAGCTGATATTTTATTATCTGCTGTTGGAATTAAAACCAATATTGAAAAAATAGGTTTAGAAGAAACAGGTATTGCAACTGATAGAGATAAAATTTTAGTAAATGATTTCTACCAAACAAATGTTCCTGGTTATTATGCCATTGGTGATGTTACTCCAGGGCAAGCTCTAGCTCACGTTGCTTCTGCTGAAGGGATTTTATGTGTAGAAAAGATAGCTGGTTTACATGTGGAATCATTAGATTATGGAAATATTCCAGGTTGTACTTACGCAACTCCAGAAATTGCATCTGTTGGTATGACCGAAAAACAAGCCAAAGAAAAAGGATATGAATTAAAAATAGGAAAATTCCCATTCTCAGCTTCTGGAAAAGCAAAGGCTAGTGGAACACCTGATGGTTTTGTAAAAGTAATTTTCGATGCAAAATATGGAGAATGGTTAGGTTGTCACATGATTGGTGCTGGTGTAACAGATATGATTGCAGAAGCAGTTGTAGCACGTAAACTAGAAACTACAGGTCACGAAATACTAAAAGCAGTACATCCACACCCAACAATGAGTGAAGCAGTTATGGAAGCTGTTGCTGATGCTTATGGAGAAGTGATTCATTTGTAAGTTAGAAACTAGAAAAATGAAATTAGAAATACAAAAAATCCGTTTAGTTAGCTAAACGGATTTTTTAATATAAGTTTTAAAAACAATTATTCAACAGGTCCTTCCCAAGATGAAATGCCTCCAATTAAGTTATAAGCATTCTCGAATTCTAGTTCTCTCATTATATTACAAGCATTCGCACTTCTTGAACCTGCTGCACAATACACATAATAATTTTTAGTTTTATCTAATTCTTCTAAGGCATAAATGAAGCCTTGACCTTTAAAAATATCTATATTAATTGCTCCAGGAATCTTTCCACTATTAAACTCATCTTCGGTTCTTACATCAAGGATAACACCTTTTTCATCAGTCAAAAACTGACTCCACCATTGTTGTTGCTCTAAATTCATTTGCTATAATTTTGTTCCAAAAATACTATGCTTTTATAGAACATCCAATAGCTTTTGTCATTTTTACTGAAACTTCTTTGTTTTTTAATAAAGCATCAACAGCATTTTCAACATATTTAACCTTAACTGCACTTTCATCGGAATGATTATCATCAATCGCTCCAATGTATTTCACAATATTACCTTCTTTAGTTTTCTGTAAAATATAAACATGTGGTGTTTTTGTAGCTCCATATTGCGGATAAATTTTCTGACCTTCATCAAACAAATAAGGAAAAGTAAATCCTTTTTCTTTCGCTCTCACTTTCATTAATTCAAAACTATCTTTTTCTTGAACTTCAGGATTGTTCGGATTAATAGCAATTACAGGATAGCCTAATTTTTTATATTTTTTATCCAATGCAATTATCCTATCTTCATAAGCAATCGCAAACGGACAATGATTACAAGTAAAAACTACAATAAAACCTTTTGTAGCCTTATAATCACTCAAAGAAACTTGTTTATCGTCTATATTTTTCAATTTAAAGTCAGTCGCCTTATCTCCTACTTCATAACCAGAAGTAGTTACTTCATTAATTGTAAATGCACTTAAAAGTCCAAATACTAAAACGCTTAATACAATTTTTAATGCTTTCATACTATTTATTTATTTGTTTATTATTTTTAAAAGTTCCGTTTCAAGTTCGTCATAAGTAAAAGATTGTTCATAAAAATAAACATCATCATTTCTATATATTACTGTTGCTGGAATAGCTCCACTCCAACTCTTATCAACTTTTTCAATCCAACTATTAGCATCTGGATCATCTAAATGAATCACTTCTGAAGTCAATTTCTTTCGCTCTATAAAAGGAATTAAACTAGATTTTACTTTCTTTGGGAAATCCAAACTCACTAAAATTACTTTTACATTCTTATCTTTATAATTCTTTCCTATTTCCTCAAAATAAGGCAACTCTTTTATACAAGGTGCACACCATGTTGCCCAGAAATTTATGACATAAACAGTATCATCTTTTTGATTTATAAAAGAAGCTAATCCTTTATAATTATAAGAGGATACTTTTACTTTCCCTTTTTCATAAACGTTTAAAGGTGCAATTTTTACTTGAGCAAATGAAAACGAACAAACCAAAAGACTAAATACTATAATTTTTCTCATAACAATTTAAAATTAGTCATTCTAAATATACTTTACTGTAATTTAATAAAAATTTAACACTTGGATGATAGACTATAAAATACAAATAAGTCCAAATATTAATATCAATAAAGTTAATGATATACTTAATGAATCGATAAATTATATTAAAAAACGAACATCTATTCGTGATGGTGATAAAATGAATATAATAATAACAAATCCTATTTTAAATCGTCCAATATCAACTGGACTTAAAACAATAACTGAAAGGGGTACTGGTATCTTGAATGAATTAGGTAATCAACTAGCAAACATTCTGACATCTAATGAAGAAATAGCTTTAGAAGATTGTAATTTTCATTATCCGCTCTTTTTCTTGCTGAATGGCAATAGCATCCTTGGTCGCTTCTCTTTCTTGAAGAAATTTTTTGGAAAGTGCTGAAAATGTTAAGCTCTCGGATAGTGATGTAAAAAAAATTATGAAAGAATTCGTTCCTTTTTTCAGTCAATTCTTGTTGACCTTACAGACTTTGGTTTATTTGCCAAATTAATGTTAGCTGTGCCATTTACTAAGAATTGTATGGTCTATGCAG
>JAAURU010000177.1 GCA_012032075.1 Flavobacterium sp. | reverse complement strand
AGAACGAAATGAAATTAAAGGTTCGTTTACCAAATCCCATTCTGATTTAAAAGAATTACAACAGAAGGAAACAATTAAGCGTTACCAATTTATTAATGACACATTAAAAATAGGACAAAAAATTGATGTTTCCAAGGCAAGTGATTTAAGAGCAAAACTAGATCGTGTTTTAACGCATAAAATATGGGGATACGTTATTTTTTTGGAATTCTAATGGTGATTTTCAATCTATTTTCGATTGGAGTACCATTCCTATGGAGTTTATCGATAAAACCTTTACTTCAATAAGTGCTTACACAAAAAACAAGCTTCCTATTGGTGAATTTACAAATCTTCTAAGTGAAGGAATAATTCCTGGCATAAGTGGAATTGTTATTTTTATTCCTCAAATAGCCTTTTTATTCTTGTTTATTTCTGTGCTTGAAGAAAGTGGTTATATGAGTCGGGTAGTTTTTTGATGGATAAAATAATGAGGCGATTTGGCCTTTCTGGAAAAAGTATTGTGCCGCTTATTTCAGGAACTGCTTGTGCTATTCCTGCCATTATGGGTGCTCGAAATATTGAAAACTGGAAAGAACGTTTAATTACCATTTTAGTAACTCCTTTTACTACTTGTTCTGCTAGATTACCTGTTTATGCTATATTAATATCTTTAATAATCCCAAAAGAAAGAATATTTGGTTTTCTAAGTTTACAAGGATTAACATTAATGTTGTTGTATTTGATAGGTTTTGGAATGGCTGTACTTTCTGCTGCAATTTTAAATTATTTTTTAAAATTAAATTGCAAATCTTATTTTGTAATTGAAATGCCTTCTTATAAAGTACCAATGTTCAAAAATGTAGCCTTAAATGTAATTGAAAAAACCAAAGCATTTGTAACAGGAGCAGGAAAAATTATTTTGGCACTATCTATAGTTTTATGGTTTTTAGGTTCGCATGGTCCAACCCAAAATTTCAAAAATGCTGAAAAAATTATTACAGAACAACTTTCAAAAAATGAAGTTATACTTGATAGTGATGTTTTAGAAAATAGAATTAATAGTTATAGACTAGAAAATTCATACATTGGAATACTAGGAAAAACTATTGAACCTATTATAAAACCACTAGGTTATGACTGGAAAATAGGAATTGCAGTAGTAAGTTCGTTTGCAGCAAGAGAAGTTTTTGTAGGAACTTTAGCAACAATATATAATGTAGGAAGTCATAGTGACGAAGAAGTGACTATTATAAATAGAATGGCTGCTGAAGTACATCCTGTAACTGGTAAAAAGATTTTTAATTTTGCTTCTGGTATTTCGCTTTTACTTTTTTATGCTTTTGCTATGCAATGTATGTCAACCATAGCTATTGTAAAAAAAGAAACTAATTCATGGAAATGGCCTATAATTCAGTTTGCTTTTATGTCTGGGTTTGCTTATTTAACTGCTTTGATTGCTTACCAAATTTTAAAATGAAAATGGCTTGATTTTTGATGTTTTGTAAAAAACTTTATATGATTTCAAAAAATACTTCAATTCTATTATTGAGTATGTTATTTGTTGTAACTGCTAATTTTGGACAAAACAAAATTGAAAAATCAAAGGAAGAATTAACTGAACAATCAGGTGTTAATTATCAAAGTACTATTACTCCTGTATCTTCAAGTAGCAATTCATCAACCTCAAATAGTTTTGGGGAAAGTCTCTTGGTAGAAATTGCTGCATATATTTTTGTTTATACTACTTATGGTGTTGTAAAATATGGAATTGTAGGTGATTATTATAATGAGAATCATTTGTACAATAATTTAAGTCATTATCCCTATAAAATGGTAATTACGGAAATTATAATAGTAGTGATAGTTTGTCTAAATGTAAAGTGAGATTAGATATTGAAGATACTTTTATGTACAATAGCAATAATTTATTGGGAAACCACTTAAAAATAAAAATTAGACCTTTCCAATATTTTTATCTTCAAACCGATTTTAGACATTTATTCGAATTTGACCGAATAAATAATACTAGTTCCCAACTCAATTTTTCTCATTTTACACTAGGTTATGATAGAATTAGGCTAGATAAATTTAATTTAGGTTGGAATTTAGGAGTAAGTTATATAGGAAATGATGTAAGAAAAGCAGGTTTTACTTATGGAGTGAGTTCAGATTATTTTTTAAATAAAAACATTAGTTTTTCTGGAATTGCAAAATGGAGTAAAATAAATACACGTCCGGTTAATGCTTTTGAATTACAAACAAAATATCATAAGAAAAATTATTTCTTTGCATTAGGTTATGAACATTTAAAAATTGGCACACCTACATATAATTTTATAACTTTAGGTGCTGGAATTTACTTTTAAAAATAAATTATGGATATTCAGAAAATATTAGTTTACATTACGCTTGCCATTGCGGTAGGTTTTTTAGTTCGTAAATTTCTTTGGAAAAAGAAACCTAAAAAAACTGGCTCTTGTGGAGATGATTGCGCTTGTCATTAATCATACTTTATCAACAATTTATAATCACTTTCATAAATTGGAGTATCTTTAACTCTTGCCGGTAAAACTCCAATAAACGTTATAGTTTTTTTACTATATTGACTTGCCCAAGTTGCATTTTCTTCAACTGTTCTAGAATTTACAACTAATTGTTTTTCTTCTAGTAGTTCATTTCCTTTGTAAACACCAACAGACATTTCTACTTGCCCTTCCCAAACGCAATTTACTCCTTCGGGACAACGAGAATCGGCTATTACTTTTAGTAATTTAATTTGATACTCTTCCTGTTCAATTGTGTTTTCTACAATTACTTCAGAAGAATTAGTGTCTTTGTTTTTAGAAGCACATTGAGTTAAAAAAATAGTTAAAAATAAAAGTATTGTTTTCATGTTTCTTTTTTATAGTTACCCAAAAATACACAAATATTATTTGATTTTATCCTAAAGCTACATCTAAACTCATCATCACTATAAAACCTCCAATAAAACCTAAGGTAGCAATATCTGTGTTTTTATCTTGTTGGGTTTCTGGAATTACCTCTTCAACTACCACAAAAATCATTGCTCCTGCTGCAAAAGCTAAGGCATAAGGTAAAATAGGTGTAAAAAAAGTGACAGCAACAGCTCCTAAAACACCAGCAATGGGTTCAACTATTGCAGAAGCTTGTCCGTACATAAAACTTTTTCTTCTGCTCATTCCCATTCTTCTTAATGGCATTGAAACGGCAATACCTTCAGGGAAATTTTGAATCCCAATTCCTATTGCTAAAGTAACCGCTCCTGCTATTGAAGCTTCTGGAATTCCCGCAGCTACTCCTCCAAAAAGTACACCAACAGCTAATCCTTCTGGAATATTATGTAAAGTAATTGCTAAGACCAATAAAGTTGTTCGTTGCCAAGGCGATTTTATTCCTTCACTTTCTTTAAAATTAATATGAATATGAGGTAATGTTTTATCTAATGCAAACAAAAACAGTGCTCCCATTAAAAATCCAACAGCAGCAGGCATTACTTTTATAAAACCTTCTCCTTTGCTCATATCAATTGCTGGAGAAAGTAAACTCCAGTAACTAGCTGCAACCATAACTCCACCAGTAAAACCTAGCATGCCATCTAAAACGGCTCTATTCATATTTTTAAAAAAGAATACAAATGATGCTCCAGCAGCAGTAACTAACCAGGTAAACAATGTAGCATACAAAGCTGCTAATATTGGATCAATTCCTTCTAAATAATGTATTAATTGGTCAAACATAATTATTGTACATATAAATTAGTTGCTATTTTATTTGATATTGTAATTACTTTATTATTCAATTTAATTTTTAAGGTTTCATCAAAAGATTCCTTTTCTAAAACGGTTATAAAAGTGCCCAAAGCAATGCCTTTTTTATCTAGAAATTGTAAAAAATCTACTGATGTATCTTTAACGCCTACACACTGAAATTCAGTTGCTAATGAGACTTCTGAAAGTAATTTCTTTTGTACTTTTTTTATTTGTCCATTTGCATCAGGAATGGGGTCACCGTGTGGGTCAAAATTTGGGAATCCTAAAAATTATCTAATTTATTAATTAGTTTTTCCGATTTTATGTGTTCCAATTCTTCTGCGATTTCATGAACCTCATCCCAAGAAAATTTCAATTTTTCCACTAAAAAAACTTCCCATAAACGATGCTTTCTCACAATCATTTTGGCTAAATACATGCCTTTTTCTGTTAACGAAACACCTTGATATTTGATATAACTAACTAAATCTTTATCTGCTAATTTTTTAATCATATCAGTTACAGAAGAGGCTTTTGTTTCTAACATTCCTGCAATAGCATTTGTGTTTACTCCTTTTGGTGAAACTAAGGATAATGATAGATTACTTTTAAATAATTTTCCTCTGAAATGGTCATTCTAAATAAAAATTTTATCAAAAATAACAATTAATTTCGTTATTTGTAAAAATAATTTTTAGTTTTGTCTAAAAATATATTTAAACTAAAATGAAAAAAATATTTTTGCTATTGCTTTTTACTTCATTCGTTTGCTTTTCTCAAACCACAATTAAAGGGAGAATTATTTCAAATGGAGAAGCCATTGCTTTCGCTTCTGTATTTATTTCAGTGATTGAAAAGGAGTAAATTCAGATGAAAATGGGTTTTATATAATAAAAGATATTCCAAAGGGTACCTATTCTATTACCTACTCATTCATTGGGTTTAAACCCCAAAAAAAGAATATTACTATAAATAATGAGCCTGAAATTACAATTAATATTACGCTTGAAGAAAATCAAACTTTAGACGAAGTTGTAGTTACTGGGACTTTAAAAGCGGTTTCAAGATTAGAAACTCCTGTTCCAGTTGAAGTTTATTCGGCTACGTTTTTAAAGAAAAACCCCACACCTAATATTTTTGAAGCCTTACAAAATGTAAATGGTGTTCGTCCACAATTGAATTGTAATATTTGTAATACGGGAGATATTCACATTAATGGTTTAGAAGGACCTTATACTATGGTAACTATTGATGGTATGCCTATTGTAAGTGGTTTATCTACGGTGTATGGTTTATCTGGAATTCCAAATTCATTAATTGACCGAATCGAAATTGTGAAAGGACCTGCTTCATCGCTTTACGGAAGTGAGGCCGTTGGTGGGTTAATAAACATTATTACTAAAAGTCCTGAAACCGCTCCTTTATTTTTTGCAGATGTCTTTAGTACCTCTTGGCTTGAAAATAATATTGATATTGGAGCAAAATATAAGATAGGTAAGGCTATTCAGTCATTATTAGGTGTTAATTATTACAATTACAACAACCCAATTGACAACAATAATGATGATTTTACCGACGTAACGTTACAAGACAGAATATCAGTTTTTAATAAATTTTCTATTAAAAGAAAAAGCGAAAAAGAACTCCATTTTGCAGGACGGTTTTTTTACGAAGATCGTTGGGGTGGCCAAATGCAATGGAACAAAGGTTTTCGTGGAGGTGATGAAGTGTATGGAGAAAGTATTTATACAACTCGATACGAACTACTAGGAAAATACCAATTACCTGTTTCAGAAAATATAAATGCCTCTTTTTCCTATACCAATCACAATCAAAATTCAGTTTATGGAGACATTTTCTATTTAGCAAAACAAGAAATCGCTTTTGGTCAACTAACTTGGGATAAAACGTTTCAAAATCATGATTTTCTTGTAGGAACTGCTTTTCGTTACCAATATTACAACGACAATACAACAGCAACCATTCAACCAGAAAAAACCAAAATAAGTAGTTTTTTTATTCAAGATGAAATTAAGTTTACCGAATCAAAAAGTTTGCTTTTGGGTTCGCGATTGGATTACAACTCTATTCATGGAAGGATTTTTACTCCAAGAATTGCTTACAAATGGAAACCCACGAAAAATGACATTTTTAGAATAAATGCTGGGACAGGTTTTAGAGTAGTTAATTTGTTTACGGAAGAACATGCTGCTTTAACTGGTTCTAGAGAAGTAATTATAACCGAAAAATTAAACCCAGAAAAGTCTTATAACTTAAATTTGAATTATTTGAAAAAGTTTGAAATAGGAAACGGAATTCATTCTGTAATGGAATTTTCGAGTTGGTTCACCCATTTAAAATACAAAATTTTACCCGATTACGATACTAATCCTAATCAAATTATCTATAGCAATTTAAACGGTTATTCGAAAACGTATGGTGTAACAGGAAATGTAGAACTCATTTTCCCTTTTGGACTGAAAACAATGGTAGGTTTTACAGCTTTAGAATCAAAAAACAGCAGAAATGGTATTGTTACCACCTCCTATTTTAACGGAAAAATTCAGTGCTACCTGGGGAATTTCTTATGACCTTATAAAATGGAATGCGTCTATAGATTATACTGGAAATTTATACGGTCCTATGCGTTTGCCTTTATTAGGAGATTTAGATCCTAGAAGTGAATACTCCCATTTTTGGAGTATTCAAAATATCCAATTTACCTATAAAAATTTCAACCGTTTCGAATTATATGGTGGTGTAAAAAACCTATTAAATTGGACACCTAATAAAAATAATTCGTTTTTAATCGCTAGAGCGAATGACCCTTTTGATAAAGAAGTGGTTTTTGATGCTAATGGAAATGCAACATCAACCCCAAACAATCCATACGCATTAACTTTTGACCCAAGTTATGTTTACGCTCCTAATCAAGGAATAAGAGCGTTTTTAGGTTTAAGATATAAAATAGATTAGTTGTTTAAGCAGCCGTTTCAAAAGCAATATAATTCACAAAATTACCTTGTTTATCAAATTTAGGATAAGCTTCAATTTGACACAAATAGGTTTCGCCATTTTTCTTGTAATTCAAGATGACTTCTTTAAAAGGTTGTAAATTTTCAACTGCGATACGAATGTTTTTTCTACTTTCTAATGAAGTGTCTTTTCCTTGAAACATTTTTGGAGAATTACCAATAATTTCTTTGTAATCATAACCATTCATTTCTGTAATATTAGTAGAAGCAAAAATTATTTTTAAATTGGCATCAGTAACTAAAACGGCAAGAGGTTTACTGTTTTTAACTTTGGCATAATCAACCTTTTCAGACCAATTTGCTTGTATGTTGTTAAACTCTTTTTGTTCTGCACGTGGTAAATTATAAAATTCCCAACTTAATAATGGCAATGGTAAGATAGACAAACTTTCTTGATATATTGCCCATGCTTTGTCGTATTCTTTAAGCATAATATTCTTATTTATAACTCAAAATTAATACATTAAATGAATAATAAAAGTTTGTTGATAAGGTTTAACGTTTGTTTGATGGAATAAATCTTGTTAAATGTTGGTTCATTTCAATATCTTTGAAAAGTGAAACACTATAATTACATATTTACGGGTTCAGGTTTGTCAGCATTAATGACTGTTTATGAAATGATTTTATCTGAAAAATTTCAGGATAAAAACCATTTTATTAATCGGCTTAGATGTTAAGAAATCAAGC
>JAAURU010000176.1 GCA_012032075.1 Flavobacterium sp. | reverse complement strand
TTTACTTTTGGGAAAATAAATTCGTTTCTATAACTGGTTAATTCATCTTGACGGTCTAATTCTTGTGCAAATTCTCTAGTATTTTGGAAATTCATTTGTTTTCTTTTATCAAATGTAAAAGTATTGAAAAGTTTAGGAGATTGAAAGTTTATAGTTTAAAAGTTTAGGAGTTTATGTTTCAAATAGATTGGTAGATTTGACAACTTTTAAAAAGTTGTCAAATCTAGGAATTTAAAGAAAATTGATGCGTTTCCATTGAAAGTTACTAAAAGGTTTATGATTCACTAATTAACCCTGATGGTAGTGGCATCTTTTTCTAAAACATAAAGTTTTAGAAAAAAATAGAACGGACAGCAGTGCTTCGACAAGCTCAGCATGACAAATAAAAAATATCACCGTTACTGATGATATTTTTTTTATTTTAAAAAAAGTTATAGAAACTAAAAGTAATCCTTTTAAAGAATCAACATAGCATCTCCATAAGAGTAGAATCTATATTTTTGTTCTATTGCTTCTGCATAAGCTTTTTTCATTAAATCGTGTCCACAAAATGCTGAAACCATCATTAACAAGGTTGATTTTGGAATGTGGAAATTAGTAATCATAGCATCTGCAATACTGAAATCGTAAGGTGGATAAATAAATTTATTTGTCCAACCTGTATATGGATTTAAAGTTCTTTGTGACGATACAGAACTTTCCATAGCACGCATTGAAGTTGTTCCAACACAACAAATTTTTTTCTTTTTTGCTTTTGCATTGTTTACTATATCACAGGTTTCTTGTGAAATATTCATTTCTTCTGAATCCATTTTGTGTTTTGATAAATCTTCAACTTCTACAGGATTAAATGTCCCTAAACCAACGTGTAAGGTTACTTCTGCAAAGTCGATTCCTTTAATTTCTAAACGTTTTAATAAATGTTTTGAAAAGTGTAAACCAGCAGTAGGTGCTGCAACTGCTCCTTCTTCTTTTGCATAAATTGTTTGGTAACGTTCTGCATCTTCTGGTGTTACTTCTCTATTGATATATTTTGGGATAGGTGTTTCTCCAAGTTCTACTAATTTTTCTCTAAATTCTTCATAAGAACCATCGTATAAGAAACGTAATGTTCTACCACGAGAAGTTGTATTATCTATAACTTCAGCCACTAATGAATCATCGTCTCCAAAGTATAGTTTATTTCCGATACGGATTTTACGCGCTGGATCAACTAAAACATCCCACAAACGTTGTTCTGCATTTAATTCTCTTAATAAGAAAACTTCAATACGAGCTCCTGTTTTTTCTTTGTTACCATACAAACGTGCTGGAAAAACTTTAGTGTTATTTAATACCATAACATCTCCATCATCGAAATAATCAATAACGTCTTTAAAGGTTTTATGTTCAATTGTTTTTGTTTTTCTGTTGATTACCATTAAACGAGATTCGTCTCTGTTCTCTGCTGGAAATTCTGCTAGTAATTCTTCTGGTAAATTAAAATTGAAATGCGATAACTTCATAAGTAAAAATTAGAGGTTAGAAGTTAGAAGTTAGAATTTTATCAACTCCTAAAACGGTTGCAAATATACGATTGTGAAATAGGGGTTGTCAAGTAAAAAGTGTTTTATTTTAATAAAACCTTTGTTTACTTGGTTTCATCCATTTCAAACCCTATACTTTTCAAATCCTCCCAAAAAGTAGGGAATGATTTTGAAACAACATTTGCTTCATTAATAACTAATGTTGTTTTTAATGCTAAAGGAGCAAAAGCCATAGCCATTCTATGATCTTGATAGGTTGCCACAGCCACGTTTTTGTTAAAACTATTTGACTTTTTTAAAGAAAGACTATCATTAGTAACCGAAATTTGAGCTCCAAATTTTGAAAGTTCAGTTTTTAAAGCTTCTAAACGATCGGTTTCTTTAATCTTTAAAGTGTGCAATCCTGTTAAATGACATTCCATTCCTAAACCAAAAACTGTAACTGCAATAGTTTGCGCGATATCGGGGCTATTTTTTAAGTTGTGAGTTATGGGTTGCGAGTTATGTTGTGCGACTTTAGAAATTGTAATTGAATTGTTGTTATTAAAAGTAGTTTGTATTCCAAAATCTTTATAAATAGTTTTCAAAACAGAATCTCCTTGCAAACTATTTGCTTTGTAACTTGTCAGTGTTATTTGAGTTCCAATTTCAGACAAAGCAACAATTGAATAAAAATAAGATGCAGAAGACCAGTCTGATTCAATGGTTAATTTAGATGCTGAAACGAGTTCAGCATGAGAAACGGTAATTTTATTTCCTGCAAATGTAGTTTTTACTCCAATTTCATGAAGCAAAGCCAATGTCATATTGATATAAGGAATAGAAGTAATTTCTCCTTCGAGAGTCAATTCTAATCCGTTTTCTAATTTTGGAGCTATTAATAGTAATGCTGAAATGTATTGGCTACTCACATCAGCCTTTAAAGTAACTTTATTTTGTGTTATTTTTTTTCCTTTAATTTTAATAGGTGGAAAACCTTCGTTTTTTTCGTATGTAATTTCAACCCCTAATTGTTGTAAGGCTTCAACCAAAATTTTTATAGGTCGTTCTTGCATTCTACTTGACCCTGTAAGCACAGTATCTTTTCCTACTTGAATTGAAAAATAGGCAGTAAGAAAACGCATCGCTGTTCCTGCATGATGGATGTCAATTATATTATCATTTGAAATCAAAGCCATTTGCATGGCATCTGAATCATCAGATTTTGAAATGTTCTCTAATGTAATATTTGGATATAAGGCTTGTAAAAGTAACAGTCTATTGGTTTCAGATTTAGACCCAGTAACACTAACTGTGGATTTTTTACTTACAGTTGATTTTTTTAAATTTAAATTCATTTTTAAAAATTGTATATTGTATTCTGTATTTAGTATCTGAGTATTTTTATAACATTTTACAATATACTAAAATACACTATACAGTTTCTATTTAAGTTTTTCGTTATTATGATGACGGTCATGATCTCTTTTTTGTTTTTATGTCCATTTTCTTATTGAAAGCTGCTTGTAAATCCACTCCTGTTTGATTGGCTAAACACAAAACAACAAAAATTACATCGGCTAATTCTTCTCCTAAATCTTTATTTTTATCTGATTCTTTTTCAGATTGTTCTCCATAGCGACGAGCAATAATACGCGCTACTTCACCTACTTCTTCTGTAAGTTGAGCCATATTTGTTAATTCGTTAAAATAACGAACACCATGAGTTTTTATCCAATTATCGACTTCTTGCTGGGCGTTTTGTAAGTTCATATTAAGCTTTCTTTTTAAGAATTACTTTTTCTTTTTCTTTTTCAACAAGCATTTTATAAAATCCTTTTAAAGCTTGATAACCATCTGCTGGAATGTAAAATGTGTTGATATCAAAGCTAACACTTAACTGGATGTTATTATTTGCAGAAGAAATAATATATTTAAAAGCAGCTTCATTATTTTCCATTGCTAAACTTATAGGTGCTGGTAAAAATTCAACTTCATAACCATCAGGTATTTTTATTGAAATGCTATAAGTATCTTTATATGGAAAATTAAAATCTACAGGATATTTTCTATTATCTAATTTGTATGGATTTTCATCTTCTGTAAAAAACAACAAAGGACTAACATACATTTTATCGCCTATAACTTCTATGGAATTGTCGTGACTAAATGAATAGGTTTCAACAACTGGCTTGTATAAATCTTTCATATTATCTGCTTTATATTCTTCAATATTTAGTCCTTTATAAGTATTTTCCATACGCTCAATATAACTATCTTCTGAAAGAGCAGCATAATTATCTCGTTGAATAAAAGCATTATAATCAGTTAATTGTCTTCTTAATTTCCCTTCGACTTTACCATTCTCTTTTATTTCTCCTAAAACTATAATGTTGTCTTTTGAAGTAGGAACATTTAAAAGATCGATTACGTTTGAACTCCCTCTTTCTCTAACGATTCTGCCATTCCAATTTACAGCTCTTAATGGCAATAAATTTATAATTGCATTTTTACTTGTTGCATCTAAAAGGAGTACGTTATCTTGAACTTCAATACCTGCAACAACATAATTAAAAGCTGTCCTATTAGGAAACATTGCAATACCGTTTTGTCTTGTACTCAATAAAACTGGGTTAGCTTCTATACCAGCATATTTTAACATTGCTGTTAACATTAAATTGATTTCAGATACATTACCCGTTTTTTGCTTATAGGCTTTTTTTACTCCATCATTGTATAAACTCCATATTTTTGATTCCATGTCATTCTATTTTTGACAAAGCTAAAAATAGCAGCAATTTTTTCATTATTCGTTTTTAAATCTCCAATGATAGTATTTAAGTCATCTTCAAAATAAGATTTACTTTTTAATTCACTACCAAAATAATCACTTTCATAAATTGATTTTACAACATCATCCCAAGTAATGGCAATATTCTTAATAGGTTGATTTGGGTAATTAATCGAAGCTAATTCATATTTTAAAATAGAGGTGTAATTATCAATATTTATTATGTTACTTTCTTCTTTTAATGAAGGAACATTATCGATAGCATAAGTATATTTTTGCTCTTGAAAACTTCCTGTTGTAATAGCTCTATCTTGAATATTTACTTTTTCATATCCTGTTATAACACTTCTATATTTAAAATATTCAGGTAAATAAACATCATATTCAACATGATTATAAGGTATATCCCCTTGAAAATACCAATCGTTAAAAGTGTTTATATAAGGAGATTTCAAAGTATAAGAATACTCTACAATTGAACCTTCTTTAACTTGAGGCATTGTTATTTTTTTACTTTTATAATCTTCAGTAATATCTTCTTTGAATTCACCATCTGACTTTAATTTAGTTTTTTCGACTTTCCCATTAACTAAATTGTAAGTAACTTCATTTTTAAAATTAAGGGTTTCATTTCTAAAACCTCCAACATAGTATGCCACTACTTTATTTGCATAATCTAAGCCTTCCTTTTTATAAATTTTTATTTTGTATTTTATTTCTGTTAAGATTGTCCAATTACCTTCTGTATCTAAATTAAATCTTGTTTCTCCTTTTTTAAATAATACCGCTGCAACTGCAGATGAATCTATAGGATGTACTTTCTCTTTTAATTCATCTATGGTTACTTCTCCTAGTTCATATTTTTGAGAAAATACATTTACTGTAAATAATGTAGTAAATAAAATGATTTTTAAAGTGTTCAATTGCATACTTATATTTTTTTTGTTAGCACTATTTTAGAGTTGTCATTTTTAGCTATTTGTTCTCTAAATAGTCTATACTCTTCATACTCTTCTTTTTTGTAGTTACCTTTATTTATAATTAAAGTTCTTTTAAAATTTACTTTACTGTTTTCAACTTTTACTATTTCAATCGTGTAATTTCCAAATTTATTTTCAATTTTCAAATTTTCAGGTAAAAATTCAATTTCGTAGTCTTTTGGAAGAGAGATTTCAATATCATCCATATCTACATAACCTCTTTTTATTTCAAAGTCATTCCTTCTGTTTCTATATTTATTTGGAATATTTGAATTTACATTAAAAACATTAATTGGAAAATATATAGAATTGTTAGCACTAGTAACATAATTTGTAGCACTAATGCTCAAGTCTTCGATAAACTCAATATCGTTTCTATTATTTTTTATTTCATAGCTATTAATTTTAACTCCGTTTATCCAACTAAATCTATTTTTATAGTGTTTTAAAATTTCTTCCTTATCGTTTAATCTATCTAAAAAAAGTTTGTCATCATATTGAATTCCTCCAGATTTTATTTGGACTACTCCTTCTAAACCACCTTTTTCATTAATTATATAACTTCCCTTAGCATTTTGATAACTTTCGTTTGTTTTAAATTCGTTTGTTTTTACTATAAATCCACCTTCAGGTTTTATCATTAAGGCATATCTATCATCTGTAAAATCTCCTCCAAAGGCAAATGGATTGGTTTGACTTGTACATTCTAAAAAATAGTTTTTATCATTATATGGTAAAGTTAGGATAATATGATTTCCTTGTTTAGAAACAAAATCTTTATCAAAACTTTTCATGTCATTTCCTGCATAAATAACTGTATAATATGATTTTACACCTACTTTATCTAATAAAATTCTAGTATAATTAGATAAAGCTTTACAATCTCCATATCCTAATCTATCCACATCTTTAGCTAACATAGGTTTCCAACCACCTATTCCAAGTTGAATACTTACATATCTTGTTTTATCTTGTACGTATTTGTAAATTACTTTTGCTTTTTCAATAGGATCTTTTAAGTCTTTGGTTAAATCTGTTATTTTTTTTATTGTTTCTTGGTTTAATTCTGTTTCATCTTTAATTAGTTTATCATACCATAATTTCCCATATTCTTCCCATGATTTAGCGCTTCCTTCAACACCTTCTAAATTAAATTTTTCTAAACTAAATAATACATTTGGAACTATTTTACCAAATGAAGGAGAGTAATCTTCCCCTTTTTCAGCAACAAGGTTTTCCACAGAATAAGTAAGTGTATTTTCTGTTTCTTTTTTAACAATATTATATCCATTAAAATTAGACTCTTTATATTTAAAACCTAATTCAGGTAAAAACTTGATTGAATATGTTGATTTTTCAATTGATTCATAATAATCATCAATAGGATACCAACTTGGTATGAAAGCCGTATTTTGACTCTCTGCTTCACTTTCATATACTATTGTAAAAGGATATTGTGTAGGTGTGTAATCTAAATAAACCATTCTGTTGTCTGAAAGAATTGAAAAACCATCAGCTACACTTTGATCAACAAAATCTTTTCTTTTTATTTTCTTTATTTCTTTACCAACAAAATCATAGATGGTTGCTTGCATGTTAGAAATACTTTCTGAATTACTATAATATTCTATGGCATCAATATTCTTCAAACCATATTCATTATATACTGTTATAATTTTCTTTTTTTTAATCTTATATGATTTTTGAGAGTTTATAACTACTTCAATTAATTGAAGCCTTACAACACTATTTGCTTTTTCTTTAAGCTCTTTTGAAATAGTAAGTGTAGATAAGTTATCTTGAGAAAATACAGATAATGTAATTAAAAAAAACAGGAGTACTTTTATCTTCATAATAATAATTTATTCTTTATTTTTTGTATCTATTATAATGGTAACTGGACCATCGTTTTTTAAAGCTACTTTCATATCGGCTCCAAATTGACCTGTTTGTATTTTTTTACCTAATTCAAATTCCATTTGTTTCACAAACGACTCATACATTGGAACTGCAATTTCTGGTTTTGCTGCTTTACTATAACTTGGTCTATTTCCTTTTTAGTTAATGCATGTAATGTAAACTGGCTTACGACAATCATTTCTCCATTTATATCTTTTAAAGATAAATTCATTACTTCAGCTTCATCAGCAAAATTCTTAGATTAACGATCTTTGATGTTAACCAATTTATATCTTCAATAGTATCCTCTTCTTCAATACCTACTAAA
>JAAURU010000175.1 GCA_012032075.1 Flavobacterium sp. | reverse complement strand
CTATTTGAACTTCTTTGTTAGTTTTGCCAAATAACACAGTTTTAAAAACCCAGCATTAAGTTGGGGCAATTAAAGAGGCAAAAACAACAGCAAAAATTGTGTTTCCTATCAAAAATGAACTTTCTAATTTCATTTCATCCATTTTAATTGCAAAATCAGTTAAAGAAGTAACACCAGCAAAAAAAATTCCTATTGTAACGGCTAAAATAAACACTACAATACCTAATAAAAAATATCCTAATCCTGCGATTAAAAACGTTTTCTTGAAAATTTCAAAGCTTTGATCAATTACTTTACCTATATCTAAAGAATATCCTTTTGCTATTCTTTCCTTAATTTTTCTATCCATTAGTATTATATTTTTTGTAAAAATAAACTATTTTATGAAAGTTCACCACTCAATTACTAGTAAAAAAGGGTGAATTTCCCCTTGTTTGAATATTGCATTACAAATACATTTGTTCCATATAAACTAAACTAATACAAATATGAAAAAATTTAATCTTTTATTAATCGTAATTTTATTTTCTTTCGCTAGTATTTAATTCTTGTAAAGAAGAACCTAGATTTGACGAACCTCAAAATTTAATATCCGCAGATGTCGCTAGACTTTTAAACAGTAATTATAATCAAACAAGACATAGGCTAATAAGTAATTCAATTCAAAGAGAAGATGCAAATGCTATTTGGTATTCAATTGAAGAATTAGAAAATTACATTAATTATGCCAAACGCAAAGCTAGAGATCAAAACTATAACCTTACAGGATTGCGTTTTTATTTAGGAGCATATCCTGAAAACAGACAAGATTATGGAGAAGCAGCTGGTTTAACAACAGTTTTTGTTTCTCCTACAGGTAGAAGAATCAAATACACAAAAAGGAAGTGTTTTAAATTTACCAAATACTACCATGCAACAAACTGAATTAAATCCAGATATTGAATCTATTGATGGAATGAATTATGGTTCAATGGGAAATCCACCAAAAGTTGTATATCCTTTAAATTAAAAAATGTTAGAAAATATAAGATTTTATATTGTTTATTTAGCTTTGTTATCTGGAATCATAGGATTAATATTCTATTATAAGTTACCAAATAACAAGGCTAAATCAATTTTAGTAATGATTTGGCTCTCATTCCTTGTTGAATTTTTAGGGATTCATTTTACTAAATGGACAGGTCAGATTAATTTCTTTATATTTAATTTCTATATTTTAATAAGTTTTTCATATTATATATTTTTATTAAAATTATTACTTAAAAAAATACTCTATAAATTAGTTGCCACTATTTTTTTGGTAATATTTATATTATTTTATATAATAAATCAAATTTTAATTCAACAAAGCTTTAATCAAACATTTACAAATAGTTTCACTTTAGGTGTATTTTTTATATTAATTTTGTCTTGTTTGTATTTAATTGAATTATTTAATTCAGAAAAAATATTAAATTTTAAGCGTTCAATATACTTTTGGTTTATCTTAGGTATTTTACTTTTTCATATTCCATATTTACCTTTTATTTTAGCAATTGATTGGTTTTTAATAGAGAGAGTTGAATCAATATATAGTTTAGTATTATTTGTATTAAATTTCTTGATGAATACTTGTTTCATAGTAGGTTTTATATGGACAGAGAAGAAATACAATTATTAGTCATTTCCCTCAGTATTGTATTTTTTACATTACTAGTAGTACTTTTTGTGCTTTTTTTTACTTCCAAAAAAAGAAAACGCAGTTTTTGATTGACAAAATGGAGTCGGAAATTCATTTTCAATCAGAACTAATAAAAACTAGAGTAGAGATTAAGGATCAAACGTTAACAGAAATAAGTAAGGAACTTCATGATAATATTGGGCAAATTATTTCAGTTGCAATAATGCAATTAAATATGTTTGCAAACAGTGAAAAACCAATATCGTCAGTAGAATTAGAAGAATTAAAACAAATAATGGCAAAATCTTTAGATGAGATACGAATTTTATCTCGAATTATTAATAAAGATAACCTTATAAACACTAACTTTATCGAATCAATTAAAAACGATTTTAAACGTATTGAAAAATTAAAAAATATTGAATGTCATTTATATATTGACTGTGATTTCCCCAAATTAAATTTTGAGCACGAATTGATTCTTTATCGTATTTTCAAGAATCAATTATAATAGTTTAAAACATTCTTCAAGTAAAAAATTAGAAATGGTTATTATTTGCAATGAAGAAAATTTAACTATAAATTTAAAAGATTATGGCATTGGTTTCGACTCAAATAAATCTCATTCAGGATTAGGATTAAATAATATTACTAATAGAACAAAATTAATTGGAGCTGAAATAGATATTGCTTCTAACAAACAGGGAACAAATACTTTTTTAAAATATCCTTTAAACAAACAAAATGAAAACGAAGAATAAAGTAATAATCATAGATGACCACTTGCTGTTTTCGCAATCTTTAAAATATTTAATAAATAGTTTTAATGATTTTATTGTGGTTGATAATTTTGAAAATGGAAAAGACTTTATTGATAGTGTAGAAGCTAATAAAATCAATACTGATGAAATCGAACTGGTTTTATTAGATGTAAACATGCCTATTCTAGATGGTCTAAAAACAATGGAATGGTTAAAAAAAACAGAGAAAACCTTAAAGTAATAGCTTTATCTGTTAATGACGATGAAGAAACCATTATAAAAATGATTAAAAATGGTGCCAAAGGTTATTTACTGAAAGATACTTCTCCTAAGATATTTGAAGAAGCTTTAAAAACAGTTACTGATAAAGGTTTTTTCTTTACCGAATTAGTATCTGGTTTGTTAGTTAACAGATTAGATAATAATAACCAAAAACACGAACTAAAAGATAAAGAAATTGTTTTTATAAAACACGCATGTACTGAAAAACATACAAAGAAATTGCAGATGAAATGTGTTTAAGTCCAAAAACTATTGATGGTTATAGAGAGCATTTGTTTTGCAAACTAGAACTAAAAACTAGAATAGGTCTAGTACTTTATGCAATAAAAAACAAAATCGTTTGTATTGATTAAAATTACTTTTTTACTTGAATACCTACACCTAAAATATTTGGAACATAGTTTGTGTCATAATTGTTTGTAATAGTAACCTTATAATTTCCTTTTTTCAGCAAGGTTTTTTTCTTTAATGGTGAAAAATAAGTCACATATATCACCTGAACACTCTCCAATATCTTTTCCATTTTTATCCTTTATTTCTAAATCAATCAACATAACTTCTGATTCCTTTTTTGGGTTTAATATTGAAATTAGTAAAGGAATAGAAGCAAATTGAGAATCATAAACATGTCCTAAATGAAGAACAATTGAAGCTTCCTCATCTTTCTTAATTGAAAAATCAAATTCTTTACTAGCATCGGCATACCATCTATTATCATCAAAATTAGAATCAAATTCATTATATAATAAACTAGAATCACAAGAAAAACAAATTAATAAAACTGAAAAGAGAATGAATTTAACTTTCATAATATATTTTTTTACTTGTTATAATATAAAAAAAAGACCTGATAAACAGGTCTTTTTGATAAACTATATTTCTTAAGAAGATTACTCTTCTTTTTGAATTCAGCCATTTTCTTAGCTTCTTTTTTACTCATAGTATCATTCATAACTGGAGTTGCTACAAATAATGATGAATAAGTACCCACTAGAATACCCACTAAAATTGCAAAAACAAAACCTCTAATTGTTTCTCCACCAAAGATAAAAATTGCAATTAAAACAACTAATGTAGTTGCAGAAGTATTAATTGTTCTACTTAAAGTTGTATTTAAAGCTTTATTCACTAAACCTTTAAAATCTGGAGAAGAATTATAATCTAAATACTCTCTTACACGGTCAAATACAATTACAGTATCATTTAATGAATATCCAATAACAGTTAAGATTGCTGCAATAAATGCTTGATCAATCTCCATATTAAAAGGCAAGATTGTGTAAAAGAAAGAGAATATACCTAATACAATAATTACATCATGTGCAACAGCAATAACTGCACCAAGTCCAAATTGCCATTTCCTAAAGGAAAGCATTAAATATAAAAATACAACTAATAAAGAACCTAAAACAGCCCATATAGAGTTCGTTTTAATATCTTTTGAAATAGTACCTGTCACTTTTGAAGAAGAGAGAATACCAACAGTTTTTCCTTCATTTACAGTTACAAATTGTTTGTAATCCATATTAACAGGCAAATAGTTTTTTAAAGCAACTAATAATTTTGCATTTACAGTGCTATCTATTCCTTTTCCTTCTTCGTTTACTCTATATTTAGTAGTAATTTTTAGTTGGTTATCATTACCATATACTTTAGCTTCTGCACTTTCAAAAACAGCTACTAAATCTTTAGTTACTTCTGGAGCAGAAACTGGTTTTTCAAAACGTACTTGATAGGTTCTACCTCCAACAAAATCAACACCTTGATTTAATCCTTTAGTAAACAAAGAGATCAAACTTAGCACTACTAAAGTTCCAGAAACTACATAAGCAATTTTTCGTTTCCCTAAGAAATCAAAATTTAAGTTTTTAAACCAATTCTTAGTAATTGAAGTTGAGAAAGCTATTTTTTCATTTCTTCTTAAACTCCAATCTAAAAATATTCTTGTAATAAAAATAGAAGTTACTAAAGAAGTAATAATACCTATCAATAATGTAGTAGCAAAACCTTTAATAGGTCCTGTTCCTAATAAAAATAAAATCAATGCAGTAATAAAAGTAGTTACGTTAGCATCTACAATAGATGACATTGCACCCTTCCATGTATAAGCATAATTAACAGCATCTTCTACAGTTCTACCTGAATCGAGTTCTTCTTTTGCTCTCTCGTAAATAATTACGTTAGCATCAACAGCCATACCAATTGTTAACACAATACCTGCAATACCTGGTAAAGTTAATACAGCACCAAAACTTGCTAAAGCACCAAAATAAATAAGATGTTTACCAACAAAGCCAAATTTGCATAGAAACCAGCTTTACCATAATATACAACCATCCATAAAAGTACTAATGAGAAACCAATAATAAATGACAAGAAACCACTTTGAACAGCCTCTTTACCTAAAGACGGTCCTACAACTTCTTTTGTACAATATTTGCTTTGCAGGTAATTTACCAGCTCTTAAAATATTTGCTAAATCTTTAGTTTCATTTAAACTAAAACTTCCTGAAATTTCAGAACGACCACCAGCAATTGGTCCAGAACTTACTCCAGGAGCAGAATATACAATATTATCTAAAACAATTGCAATAGCGTTTCCTTGTTGAGAAACTTGTCCCGTTAATTTTTCCCAAGCTTTTGATCCAGCACCATTCATTTGCATAGAAACAGCTGGTTTTCCTGTTTGATCAAAAGTATCAGTAGCATCTACAATTACACCTCCACTAATAGGTGCTTTTCCATCTCTACCTCTTTTTAAAGCGTAAAGCTCAACAATATCTGGAACTTTTTCGTTTATTTTTCCCCACACAAATTTCACTTTAGAAATTTCAGCAGGTAAAGTAGCAGCAACATCTGGTCTTCTTAAATAACTACCTATTAATGTAGTATCTTTTATTTTAGCATATCCTAAAATAGATGTTCCTGGTTGTTGATTTATTTGTAAAATATCATATAAAGGATTCACTTGAACTTTAGTAGTATCAGCTTTATCAGTTAATAAAGCATCTAAATCAGTTTTAGTAGAATCTTTTACCGTTTCTGCTTTAGCTTCTTCTTTAACTTCAGTTTTCTTTAAAACTTCATTAGCAGAAACTAAAAAATTAACAACTTCATCTACTTTATAAGTTTCCCAAAATTCAAGTTGAGCTGTAGAACCTAAAAGTTTTTCAACTCTATCTACGTCTTTCGCTCCTGGTAATTCTACTAAAATTCTACCAGAATTTCCTAACATTTGTATATTAGGTTGTGTTACCCCAAACTGGTCAATACGTTTTCTTAAAACTTCAAAAGCACTTTCTACTGATTCTGAAACTTTTTTCTTTATGATAGGCTCTACTTGAGCATTAGTCATATTAGTTTCAATAATTTTATCTAAGTTTCTATTTCCGAAGATATTAACATTTGATAATTTTAAGTTAGCCTTGTTCACTTCTATGAAGAAAGCATCAATATAATCTTGATTTCCTTGTTGATTTTTTTTAGCTTCTTCTAATGCTTTCTTAAAACCAGGGTCATTGGATTCATTAGCTAAACCATTTAAAATATCACTAACTGAGATTTGAAGAATTACGTTGATTCCTCCTTCAAGGTCAAGTCCTTTTTGTAATTGATTATTTCTAACATCTTCATAAGTACTCCAAAAAACACTTTCTCTTTACTTTTTGCTAATGAATCTAAATAAGATACTTCTTTTTGAGTTTGAATTTCTTTAGGAAATTTACTTGCAAAACTTTTTGCTTCTTTCTCTATTTGATTTGCTTTAAATGTAAACGTTAATTGATACACACACACTAAAGCGAAAAGAATTGCGAAAAATTTAATTAGTCCTTTATTCTGCATTATTACTATAAATTAATTATTCTATTTTTATAAAAACGGACAAATATATAATTTACAATAGGATTAACCAATTTTATTAAGAAATAAAATTGGTTTTTATTAATAATTTCCTGTTGCTAACTAGATATAAAAAAACTGACTAGATTTTTGACAGTTTTATTGTCTGATTATGATTGTTTTACAATACAGTTTTTAAATCTGCATTCATATTTCTAACAGCTTCAGCACTTTTAGCAAATAATGCTTTTTCAGCATCGTTTAACTTAACATCCACGATTTGTTCCACTCCATTTTTCCCAATAATACATGGAACACCAATACATATATCACTTTGACCATATTCTCCATCTAACATAACAGAACATGGAATCATTCTTTTTTGGTCATTTAAAATAGAATCTACTAAGAATGCTACAGATGCTCCAGGAGCATACCATGCAGAAGTACCTAATAAACCAGTTAAAGTAGCACCTCCTACCATTGTAGAAGCAGCAACTTTATCCATTTCTTCTTGCGATAAGAAATTTGCCACAGGAGAACCATTGTATGAAGCCAATCTTGTTAATGGAATCATAGTAGTATCACCATGTCCACCTATTACCATTCCTTGAATATCATTTCCTGGTTTTTGTAAAGCTTGAGATAAGAAATATTTAAAACGAGAACTATCTAAAGCTCCACCCATTCCTATAACTCTATTTTTTGGTAATCCAGTTGCTTTTAATGTTAAATAAGTCATTGTATCCATTGGATTAGACACCACAACAATAATAGCTTCTGGAGAGTGAGTTAATACATTTTCAGCTACAGATTTCACAATTCCAGCATTAATTCCAATAAGTTCTTCACGAGTCATTCCTGGTTTTCTTGGAATTCCAGAAGTAATTACAACTACATCGCTTTTTGCTGTTTTTGAGTAATCATTTGTACTACCAGATACTTTTGTATTAAAACCTGTTGTTGTAGCACATTGCATGATATCCATTGCTTTACCTTCTGCAAAACCTTCTTTAATATCTAGTAATACTACTTCA
>JAAURU010000174.1 GCA_012032075.1 Flavobacterium sp. | reverse complement strand
ACGTCATCATGAGCTACTTTTAAATAATCCATTAATTTATGATCATCATCAAAAAGACCTTTTGTGCTTAATTCTACAACATCACCTACTTTTTTACCAATAAACTTTTTAGCTGTCTTTTTATCAGCAAAAATATCTAATGTAATATTTGTAGTGTTATTAATTTCTTTTTCTTCGTTTGCAAAAGTACCTCTTAGCGTAAAATCTTCTTCTACTTTATCTTGAGAAATCATTTTACCATATTGTTTTTGAATTCGTGCTACTTGTTCCTCTAACATTTTATCATCTGCAACAATGTCGAATTTAGAAACTTTAGATTTAGCAGTCAAATCAACCGTGAATGTTGGAGCAAGTCCTAATTCAAATTCGAAAGTAAAATCTTCTTTATTCCAATCAAAATCTTCAGTAACTTTAGGCAATGGATTTCCTAATATATCTAATTTTTCTTCCACTAAATAATCATTTAATGAAGACTGTAATATTTTATTAACCTCATCTAAAAGAACCGATTTACCATATTGCTTTTGAATTAAACTCATAGGAACAGCACCTTTTCTAAAACCAGGAATGTTAGCGTTTTTTCTATAATCTGCTAATATTTTTTCCACTTTTGCTGCATAATCATTTTTAGTAACTGCAACTTTTACAACTGCATTTAAAGCATCAACTTGCTCTCTTGTAATATTCATTATTTTATTTTTTAATGTCATGAAATTTGGACTGCAAAATTAGCTATTTTTTACAACTATGACAAATTTTTAATTGTTTGTATTTCAATTAGCTAAAATAAATTTATAAGAAATAATTTGTGCTTATGTGATTTTTGAGACTAATTTAATTTTTAGGTTAGTACCAAAAAGGCATTTTTATAGAAATTATTCTTTTTCAATAAAAATTCCATTAAGAATAGACTGAAAAGAAGATAATATTATACTGAAGAAAAAGGCACTCCAAAAACCAGAAACTTTAAAACCATCTACAAAATAATCTCCAACTAAGATAATTACAGCATTTATGACTAACAAAAACAACCCTAATGTTATTATCGTAGCTGGAATAGTTAAAAAAATCAATATGGGTTTTAATATGGCATCTAAAATAGCAAGCACAACAGCTACAATTAATGCACTTTTATAACTTATAACTTCAATTCCAGGTAAAAATTTTGCGATTACAACTACTAGTATTGTTGTAATTAAAAGTTTGATTACAAATTTCATTTTTTATTTTAAAGGTAAAAAAAAGACACCAAAAATTGGTGTCTTTTAGTATAAATAATTTTATAAGAATTAATTTGTAGGTACTATATTAATACCTGGAAACGTAGAAACATAATACAATGGCATTTTAGATCCATATTTTGCATTAATTATTTTTATTACTTCATTAGCAATAACTGCATAACCACGAGCATTTGGATGTACTCCATCTAAAGAGAATAAAACTTGTCCTTCAGTAGCAGAACCACTAAAATAATTTGCAGTGTATATTTGTCCTGAATCCACTTTTAACCCAGTTACTAATTGAGCTAAAATTGCATTCATATCTGCAACAGCTAAATTTTTAGAGGCAGCAATTGACTTAATAGTATTATTAAAAGTTGTTGTAGCAGTTGCAATAGCTGCTTTTTCAGAAGGAATTAATACATCACCATCTTGTAAGGGAAAAGTAACACCATTAACATTAAAAGGTGCTGTTCCAAGTGCATTTGGTTGTCCAATTTTACTAGAAGCTGGAAGAACTATTAAATCATTTGAAGTAGCTTGACGAGCTCTACCATATAATTGTCCCAAAGCCGAAGCAAATGGAGCTAAGGATGGAATAGTAGATGCTGCCCCAGCAATTGTTGGTCCTAAATCTGATAAAGTTTCATCAGCTATTAAAACTGGATTTCTTGTTCCTGCTGCTGTTGACAATGGCAAAATTCTACCACCAGTTACTTGTGCTAGGAAACCGTACAATTGCAATGCGTTAGCGTTTGTAGCTGTTGCTTCAGCTGGTAAGGCATTAAAAGGAACTGTTGTAAAATAAGGAATTGAAGTCACATTAGGAATTGTTGCAACTACACCTTTAGCTCCGTTAGCAGTTAAATCATTGATAATTTTTGTGTATGCTGCAGTAAAAACAGTTGGAGAAGTTAAATCTCCTCCACCAAAACCACCATCAACACCAACACCACCTGAAGTAGCATATCCTAAAACATCATTATTTCCAATCCAACAAGTAAAAAAAAGTAGGATTTAAAGAAACTGCATCACCTAAAACTGTTGCAGAAGGAGAAGTTGCATGACGAACAAAATAAGGATTAGCAGTTGGTGGATTTGTTAACAATCCTGCTGGATTACCATAATTAGATCCAATAGGTGGAAAAGGAGTACCTAAGTCAGTTAGGTGAAAGGTTTTAGCTCCTGGAACACCCATATTATTATATGCTTTTGCTTGAGGAGTAAGTGTTATAGTCGAAGTACCAGTAATGTTTTCTGGTCTAGATTGCGAAGCATCTATAACTAATCTAGTATTAAAACCAGGGATACCAGCTATACCTCCTAAATTATTAACATCTTCTTCATAAGAAGGTTGTGTGAATGCTCCACCACCAACTAAAGCGAATTTTTGTGCTAGTAAATTAGGAAACGAATTCATTTGTCCTGATTTATAAACAGTTCCATCCATATATCCTGCGGTTAATGAGTTACCCACAGCAACATATCTTGAAAAATCTGCATTTCCAGCAGTGTAAGTTGCGTCAACTGCATTTTCAAATTCTGGTTCACATGAAAGAAAACCAGCCGCTAAAATAGCCAAGTAAATATATTTATTTTTCATTTTCATTATTTTTTAAATTAGAAACCGTAAGTTATACCAATACCAGGTGAAAAAACAGATGATTTATAAGTTCCCCCGAAAGAACTTCCATCTGTATAATAATCATAAGAATTGTCAATCTCATCAAAGTGAAGATATAAGAAAGATACATCAACTCCAAAATTTTTGCTAAATTGATAGGTTAAACCTCCTGTGAATCCCATTCCATCATTTCTTGGTGTTTCTGGAGCAAAATAACCATCTTGAACTGGACTTTCATCAATATAATATCCTGCTCTAAATGTAAATTTATCATTTGCTATGTATTGAGTACCAAAACGAAAAGCACTTGAATTCTTATAGTTTCTTGGATTTTTAGAATCTGGAATATCAGCTTTTTCAAAATCTACGTCTAAAGATTTGTAAACACTCCATAATGTGTAGTTATAATCAAAAGCAACTAACCATTTATCTGTAACTTGGTATGATAAACCCGCAGTAACTTCTCCTGGTAGTGGTAAATCTGCATCGAATTTTGTATTTGAAAAAGTACCTTGAGCTATAACTGGAACATCTGCAAAAGTTGCCTCTCCTCCTCTTGCTTCCATTGTAATTTCTGAACGGTAATTTAAACCTAAACGAAAATCTTCTGTTGGATTAAACATCATACCCA
This sequence comes from Flavobacterium sp., assembly GCA_012032075.1. Lineage (GTDB taxonomy): Bacteria > Bacteroidota > Bacteroidia > Flavobacteriales > Flavobacteriaceae > Flavobacterium. Next base: position 4,114 of record JAAURU010000174.1, on the reverse strand, counting down.
CATTATAACCCCAAGCAGAAATTCCACTTGCATCTAAAGTTACATCTGCATTTCCTAAAACTCCACCAGCTGGTTGCAAATTTCTATTGAAATTAACAGAACCAGTTGCATAAATAGGCCCACCACCAATACTGAAGTGTTCTCCTATTCTTACAGATACTGTTGGTTGAATAAATATTGCTTTTAAATCAATATTATTAACTAAATAAGCACCTTGCCAATCTTGTTCCCATTCTACGGCACTCCCATAAGGAGTGTAAACAGCTAAACCAGCCGTTAACCAATCTGTAAGTCTATAGGTTGCATACAAATTAAGTGGTGTTCCTAAATTGTCACTACTCGCAGTCCAATTGTATTGTGAATTTTGAAATCTAGTTTTAGCCATTAGAGCACTACCTCCAACAGATAAGTTGAATTTGTTTTCTAAATATGCCATACCCGCAGGATTGAAAAATGCAGTTTCTGCACTTCCTACTACGGCAACACCAGTGTGACCCATAGCCAATTGTTTCTGACCTTGAATACTTACTCTATAACCACCTGCAAAGGCAACTGAGCCAGCTAAAGCCATTAATGTTAAAGAAAGTAATTTTCTCATAATGTTAAAATGTGTTAGTTTTCTTGAATTTATTATTATCTATTCATCAAAATTATAATAAAATATGGAATCTACAATTTTTTGCATGAAAATATTATGCATTCATAATATATTTCTTTTTAATTTACAAATCTAATCACTATTTCATAGAGTTCTTTTGGCTGTTCTGCATGTAACCAATGTCCAGCCTTATCAATTGTTTCAAATTTAGCATTTATAAATTGCTTTTTAATTGTTGGAAAATCATCATCCAATATATAATTAGAATTCGCTCCTCTTATAAATAATGTCTCTTTTTCAAAAATCAAATCATCAGGCAACTTTTTCCCAATTTCTTCTATATTATTGGTCAATTCTTTTAAATTAAATCTAAAATCTAATTGGCCTTGTTCTTTCCAATACAGACTTTTTAAAAGAAATTGCCTTGTTCCAAATTCGGAAATATATCTTGAAACTATTTCATCCACTTGATTCCGATTAGGTTTCAAACTAAAATCAACAGCATTTAACCCTTCAAGAATGATTTGATGATGTAGCGGATAAAATTTTGGCCCAATATCTGCAATAATAAGCTTTTCAACATAATTGGGATATAAACAAGCAAACTGCATAGCTACTTTTCCACCCATAGAATGTCCTAATAGCATAAAATCTTTTAACTTTTTATCTTCACAATATTCCAAAACATCCTGAACCATTATATCATAATTAAAAACATCAGAATGAAAACTTCTACCGTGATTTCTCATTTCTAGCAAATGTACTTCAAATCCATTTTCAGCAAATTGTGAACCTAATGTTTTCCAATTGTCTGACATTCCTAAAAAACCATGAATGATTAAAAAAGGTTTTCCTGCTCCTTCTATTTTTGAAAAAATCATTTATTTTAATTTTTGAAGATACATATTTACTACATTATCTATACCTAAATATAAGGATTCGCAAATTAAAGCATGTCCTATAGAGACCTCTAATAAATTAGGAATATTATCTTTAAAAAATTTAATATTCTCTAAACTTAAATCATGTCCTGCATTAATTCCTAAATCTAGTTCATTAGCTTTTATGGCAGCTTCTACATAAGCATCAACTCCTTTTTTATTCCCTAATGAATACTGATGAGCGAAAGATTCTGTATATAATTCAATCCTGTCTGTCCCAGTATTTTTTGCTCCTTCAATCATTTTAACATTTGCATCCACAAAAATAGAAGTTCTTATATTATGTCGCTTAAACTCTGTAATTACTTCAGTTAAAAAATCTTTATTTTTTACAGTATCCCAACCAGCATTTGAAGTAATTGCATCATCGGCATCTGGCACTAATGTTACTTGAGTTGGAGCAACTTCTAGAACTAAATCAATAAATTTTTTAGCAGGATTTCCCTCTATATTATACTCGGTGTAAACTAAAGGCTTTAATTCTCTAGCATCTTGATATCTTATATGTCTTTCATCTGGTCTCGGATGAATTGTAATTCCTTGTGCTCCAAAAGCTTGAATATCTTGAGCCACCTTCAATAAATCTGGCACATTTCCACCTCTAGCATTTCTTAATGTAGCAATTTTATTAATATTTACTGATAATTTTGTCATATTCTTTTTTTATTAACTTTACAAAAATACAAAGTATAAATAGCTTTGATAACCTATTTTTGATTAATTTGCATTAAAATAAAGCTTTATTTAAAAATGGACACCTTAATAAATTATTTAAATAACGACATTAAACCCTTAAAAAGCAAAGCCACTATAGCTGAAGCTCAAGATTTATTTAACGATTTAACATACACTCATTTTCCTATAACTGAAGACAATGTATATATAGGATGTATTTCTAAAGAAGATGCAGAAATTCTTCCTAGTGATTCTTTAATTAGCGAAAATAGATATGACTTTGAACGTTTTTATGTACGCTCAGAAATGATTTGGCTTGATGTATTAGAAGAATTTGCAAAAAACGAAAGTAATATTGTTCCAGTTTTAAATAATAAGAATAAATATATAGGTTATTATGAATTAGATGATGTGATTAAATTTTTTCATGAAACCCCATTCCTAAGAGAAGAAGGTGGCATTATCGTTATAAAAAAAGAAATCGCAAATTTCTCAATGAGTCAAGTAGCACAAATTGTTGAAAGTAATAATGCAAAACTATTAGGTTTATTTATTTCAAGGTCAGATAGTAATTTTATCGAATTTACATTAAAAACAAGCCAAGGTAGTTTAAATGATATCATTCAAACTTTCAGAAGATATGAATACGAAATAATTTCTGAGCATCAAGAAGATTCCTATATTAAAAATCTTAAAGACCGTTCAGACTATCTAGATAAATATTTAAATATTTAACAAAGACCAACAACATCTAAAAAGAATTCAAAATATGAAATCACCACTAACAAATAGTTTGTTGCAAACAAACACCAATGATTAAAAAGGTGATACCATATGTTACCACTGAAAATAAAATTTAAACATATGAAAATCGCGATTTTTGGTCAATATTATCAATCAAATACAGAAGAAATTGTTGAAAAAGTTTTACAATTATTACTGCACAATAAAGTTGAAGTAATAATTGAAAAAGCTTTCTGTCAAAATATAACTTCTCTTTTAAAAAAAAACTGTGTCACTTATACAAATCATGAAGAATTAGAAAACAATATTGATGCTCTTATTAGTATAGGTGGTGATGGTACAATTTTAAGAGCTGTTACTTATGTGCGTAATAAAAAAATTCCAATTGTAGGAATAAATGCTGGAAGATTAGGATTTTTAGCAACAGTACAAATTAAAAATATTGAGCAATTAGTCATAAAGATTTTAGCAAAAGAATATACAATTTCAAAAAGAAGTTTATTAAGTCTTACATGCTCTCCAAGAAATCCTGACTTAGTAGATTTGAATTTTGCTCTAAATGAAATAACCGTTTCAAGAAAAGACACTACCTCAATGATTACAATTGAAACCTATTTAAATGGTGAATATTTAACATCATACTGGGCTGATGGCTTGATCATATCTACTCCAACAGGCTCTACTGGATACTCTTTAAGCTGTGGTGGACCAGTTTTAATTCCTGATGTGAGTAGTTTAGTCATAACACCTATTGCTCCTCATAATTTAAACGCAAGACCATTAGTAATTCCAGATAACACTGAAATAGAATTAAAAGTATCTGGAAGAGAAGAGCAGTATCTCGTTTCCTTGGATTCTAGAATAACATCAGTAACCAATGATACATTGCTAAAAATAAAGAAAACCCCTTTTGAAATTAACATGATAGAATTTGCTGAAGAAGGTTTTTTGAAAACAATTCGTAAAAAACTGTTATGGGGAGAAGATAGAAGAAATTAAACATTCGAACATACCACTTTTGACTTTTTTACGTTTGTATTAAACCATAAATTAAATATTAGCAATAAAATTTCTAATTAGATATGGTAAAGAAATCTATATTGTTATATTTGCAAACTATTTTAAAAAATGAGAAATGTTTTTTGTTTACATATTT
>JAAURU010000173.1 GCA_012032075.1 Flavobacterium sp. | reverse complement strand
TTTTATACAAAACTAAATTGTTAATAACTTTTTTTCTAAAAAACACAAAATAATTCCCTAAAAAAAATCAATAAATCTTTAAGCTCTTATTTTATTGAATGTTCTAAAAAATACTAAAAGATAAAAATCAAACAAACAAGGTTAATTAACTCAAAACTCAAAATATATCGTAATATAATTCTTGTTAAAAAAATTAATTGAAACAAAAAAATTCTCATATATTGCTAAAAATTAAAAAAATGGAAATCATAATATAAAACTTCAACAAATCGGCAAAGCAATACTAAAAGATGATGATGACTTTTTAACGTTATCTCAAACTATTAATGAGTATAAAAAAATTGTTGAAGAATTAACTTCAATAAATATAAATGATGAAACAAATAAGGAAGATATTTACTTAAATAATGGAAAAGCATTAGGGACAACATGGGCTGCGATGTGCTTAGATGATATCTTACGAACAAAACAATTTATAAAAGGTATCTTCAAGGCTATTGCAACACTACAAAAAAAACAACAAAAACCTATACATATATTATATGCAGGGACAGGTCCTTATGCAACTTTACTTCTACCTGTATTAGCCACTTATTCTGCACAAGAAGTCATAGTAACGTTGGTTGAAATTAATAAAGAAAGTTTTAATAGCATGAAAAGTATCATTCATAAGTTGGACTTTGAAAACCATGTTGTCCATTTTAAAAATGAAGATGCAACTACAATGAAATTAGATTCAACTCCAAAAATTGATATTATTTTAAGTGAAACTTTACAATGTGGTTTAGTAAAAGAACAGCAAGTTCCAATAACGCTTAATTTATTACATCAAGTTGAAGATAGTGTTATTTTAATTCCAGAAATGCTTGCTTTAGATGTTTGCTTATTTAATCATAATAGTTTTACGAATAGAAATGAAAACACTAAAGAAGGAAACTATTTGCAAGTTTTAGATCGTTTAATTGAAATAAATAATAGCAGTAATGAAGCATTCAAATTAAATACAGATTCTACTGTTACTACTATTCTTTCTGAAAAGAAAATAAAAATTAATCCTAGTGATGCAACAACTTTTGATGCACTAGTCTTAGTAACTAGAATGACCATTTTTCAAGATATAACGATTGATCTTAACCAAAGTGGTTTAACCGTTCCTATTATAATTGATGTATTATCAAACCACACAGAAGAAAAAACCTTTACCATATCTTATAAAATTGATAGTGAACCGGGTTTTGCAATGCATTGGCTATAAAAGAAATGTAACCTCAACTTCGTTACAAATCTTGGTATAAAACTAAATAATTCATAGTAAAATTGTATAACTTTACAAGGAAAGGGTTTTACTATGAAAATTAAATCATTTGTCTATTTCTTATTATTTATTTCAAATTGGGTAGTTGCACAAACAACCGAAGGATATCTTCATTATCAAAAAAAGCAAGCAATTATCTCCATGAAAATAAAATGGACAGTGCATTTTATTACGGCAAAATTAGTCTGAAAGGTTTTGAAAAATTACAAAATGATACTCTAGCAATAAAAGCTACCATGCTACTGTTCCAAAGTACTAAAACTTTAAACGATAAAAAATATTACTTAAATCTCTTAGAAAAAAAAATAAAAAAGTGTACAAACCCAAAACTTAGTGCCAATATTTTCATGAACCTTGGCAAGTATTATTATAACCATCAAAATGATGATGTTGCCATGAAATATTATTTAAAATCTGATTCAATTAGCTCAAAAATAATATTAAAAACTTTACAACTGTTATAACACTTTCAGGAATTGCACATATTATTATGTATTCCAAAACCCAATCTGATACTCATAATTTTGATAAAGCAGAAGATTATATACTAAGAGCGATTCAAATAGCTGAAACCCTAAATAATGATATTGCAAAAGGTATTGTTTATGAAAAATACGCCAATTTAAAATCAAGAGCAAGTAATTATTCCGAAGCAAAAAAATACTTGAATAAAACATTACTGGCTGCAAAAAAATCTAAAGATACTTTACGAGAATCGAGTGTGTATTGGAATTTAGCTTTGATTCAATCTATTGAAAAAAGAAACGATTCTGCCGAATTTTACTATAAAAAAAGAATTTCAATTTTAGAAAATTCAACCCAACAGAAAGAATTGGCAGTTGCTCATGTAAATCTTGGCCTTTTTTATAGCGAACAAAAAAACTATACTAAAGCAATTCCTTATTTTGAAAAAGCGCTAATCTTATTCAATAATAAAGTAGATAATCGTAAAGAATTTGAAATCACTACATTAAAAGGTTTAGCCAATGCTTATTTTAATTCTAATAATCCAAACGAAGCTTATGTACTACTAAATAAAGCAACAGCTATAAAAGATAGTTTACAACTTTATGAAAATAATAAGAATTTCTTAGAATTAGAAACTAAATACCAAACCGAGAAAAAAGAACAGGCTATAAAACTTTTATCTGCTGAAAATCTTTTGGAGAAAAGACAAAAATACATTTATATAAGTATTGCTTGCGCTCTTTTGCTTTTAGGAATGTTTTTTATTCGTCAATTACCGAAATAAAATTAAAATTGCTTCTAAATTAAAAGAACTTAACGAATTAAAATCCCGCTTTTTTGCTAATATTTCTCACGAATTTAGAACTCCATTAACGCTTATAAAAAGCCCAGTTCAAAGCTTACAGAACGAAATCTCAAATGAAAGCCAATTGCAAAAACTTACCCTTATTGACAAAAGTTCGAATAGAATGTTAGAACTAGTCGATCAATTATTGCAACTTTCAAAGATTGATAGTGGCAACTTACAACTCGTTTTCAAAAAGAGATACTTCAAAATTTTATTATGAATTGTATCGAACCTTTTGTTTTTCAAGCTAAAGAAACCCATAAAAAATTCGTTTTCAACATTGATAAAAATAACAAGAGTCATTATTTTGACAAAGATGTCATTGAGAAAATCATAACAAACTTACTCTCAAATGCTTTTAAATACACTAGCGAAAATGAAAAAATTTCACTAAATACAACTATTATAAACGAAATTCTCATTATTCAAGTATCAAATTCAGGTTGTACATTGAAGAAAGAAGAATTATCAAAATTATTTGAACGCTTTTATCAAAGTAATGATGAAAACAAAGGGTATGGAATTGGATTAGCATTAGTAAAAGAATTGGTTACTTTATATAAAGGAGAAATTTCTGCAACTTTGGATAACCAAAACATCCTTTTTACAGTAACATTACCCTTGGATAAAAATAACCCCAATGCTATTCTTGTTACCAATGATAATAGCAACAATACAAACGTTTCTACAGAAGAAATTAATTCGGACTTACCTATTCTACTTATACTTGATGACAATCCAGATATTAGAAATCTCATAGGCTCACTTTTTAAAGAAGATTATACTATTTTACTTGCTGAAGATGGAGAAAAAGGATTAAAACTGGCCCAAAAAGAAATACCCGATTGCATTATTTCTGATGTTATGATGCCCAAAATGAATGGTTTTCAGTTCACCAAAGCCATTAAAACTAATGAACTAACCTCTTTTATTCCTGTTATTTTATTAACTGCAAATACTTCAGAAGAAACTCATTTGGAAAGCTTAAAAAATACAGCAGATGCCTTTTTGACAAAACCATTTAATAATAACATTGTAAAAGAAACGGTTTCTCAATTAATAGCAGAACGTAAAAAGCTACAAGAACGCTACAGCCAAGAATTAATTTTAAAACCAACTGATATTATAATCGATTCCTACGACGAAAAATTCATAAACAAACTACAAATAATACTGGATGAAAATTTATCCAATCCTGATTTTACAGCTGAAAATTTTGCCAATGAAGCTAACTTGAGTCGCATGCAATTGCATCGAAAATTAAAATCTCTTTTTGGTGTTGCTACAACTGAATTCATTCGAAAGGAACGTTTAAAATTGGCTCATCAACTACTACAAAAACCCAATGTAACCGTTTCAGAAGTTGCCTATGCAGTAGGATTTAATGAAGTGACTTATTTCTCAAAATGCTTCAAAGAGCATTTTTCAATATCGCCTTCAGAATTTCAAAAATTGCATTAATTCTAAACTTTCTCTTTCTTTTAAAAGTTACTATTGCTTCTCTTTACTAGAAGTAACAAGCATATGTTACATCTATTCATGCTTTTGTTACATCTGTTAATGCTTACGATTATTATTGGGTTTACCTTTGGTTTAAATCAATCACAAATGCCGAAGAAGAGAAAATATCATTTTGTAGGACATTTAGAAAATCTTCCCTCTCAAAAAATTTATCTCAACATCAATCATCTTGAAGAGGGTTTATATGAATTACAAATTATACACAAAAATAAAATCGTAAAAAAAACAAACTTTTAAAAAATAGAAAACTATGAAAACTAAAATCTTTTTAATCGCACTTACAGTAATAGGTTTAGCATCATGTGATAAAGATGATGCGCCTACAAAAGACCCTTTTGTAGATTTAAAAGCTGATGCTATTACATATCAAATGGTATCACAAACTTCTGCAACTACTGGTCAAGTAAGAATAACTGGTCACATAAAAAATGTTGGGAATGTAAATTTTAGTTCATCACTTGGGCAACAAGTAGCTTATTTATCTGAAAGACCATTAGGAACAACTACCGAAACCATAATGGCTAGTGCAAATTTACCTGCTGTAATTAATGCTGGTGATGAAATAACTTTTAGTTATGTAAAAAATTGGGACACCACTATTGAGTTTCAAAACGATGTTATTCTAAGAGTTAGTTATGACCCAGATATTCTAGTTGATGGAAACGCAAACAATGACGATAATAATTCGACAAACAATGTGATGACACTAGCTGGTAATATGATTAACTCTTTATTCTAAAGTTATGAGAAAGTTTATAAAATATATTGCAGTTTTTATGGTGTTTCTAAATTATACTAGCTGTAATAATGACGATGAGAACACAACCGAATCTCCAGTTATATCGCAAAGAGAAGCACTTATTGCAATTTTTAATGCTAATTCTGGTAATACATTAGGTTGGGACATTACCTCAACAGAAATTTCATCTTGGCAAAATGTTTCCGTAAATTCTGAAGGTAAAGTTACTTCTCTTAACTTGATAGATAAAGGTTTAACAACCATACCAAGCGAAATAGGAGTATTAACTGAACTTACTTTTCTTGAACTTAGAACTAATGCTATTACAGCTATTCCTAATGAAATTGGTAATCTAAAAAAAATTTCCTATTTAGGATTAAATAACAATCAAATATCAAGTTTACCCTCAAGTATTGCACAAATGAGTCTATTAGATAGGTTGTTTATTTACAATAACAACTTAACTACCATTCCAACAGAAATAGGAACAATGACAACTTTAGTTAGACTAGAGCTTGGAGCTAATAATATTTCAACCATTCCTTCTGTTTTGGGACAACTTACTAATTTAGAATATTTAAGTTTTTATAGCAACAATATTAGTAGTGTACCAAGTCAATTAAGTAGCCTTACAAATCTTGATACTTTAGACCTTTCATCTAATAATATTACGAGTATTCCAACTGTAGTTTGTGATTTAGAATTTTCTGGAACAACAATAGTAGTCGATGCAGGGGTATTATGTAATTAAAAATAAAAGTTATGAAATGAGCATGACCTAAAATTGGTTTCAAAAACCAATGAAGGTATGCAAATTACATATGACAAATAAAAAACAATAAATATCTACAAATGAAACTACTAAATATTCTATTAATAACAATTGTCTTTATTACTTTTTCATGCAGTAATAATGACGATGAATCTGTTGTAATGGAAGGCTATTTCCCTACTCAAATTCAAAAAACAGATTATGGAGACCCAAATCGAAATAGAACCTACACCATTTCTTATAACATTCAAAATCAAATTTCTCAAATTACAGAAACAGCGGTTACTGGTGAAACTGCAACAAGAACATTTAGTTATTCAAACAATTTAGTACAATCTATGAATAGTACAAGTAATGTATCATCAGTGGTAAAAACCCACCAATTCACTTATAACAGTTCAAATAGATTGTCTTCTATCATAAAAACGGAAGGCACTGAGGTTACAACTTATGCCATTTCTTATAATAGTTCCTCTAACTCCTAATACTATTAATGAAGAAGGAACTTTATATGCTCTTTTTATAGATAACAAGAATAACCCAACAGAATTTGAACTTTCACCCACAAACAGTTATACAATAACAACAGATAATGCTGCAAAAGGGGTGTTTGAAAATGTTAATCAACAAATTGGTTTACAAATTACTTTTGGCATTTTTGAAGGAATTAATTTCTATCATTTCCATCAAAAACAAATAAATGCTGTAGTTTTTGGAACTCAAAATGTCACAGTTGTAAATACTAGAGACGAGAACAATAACATTAGAACTGTAAACTTTAATGATGCAGCTACAAGTCAAGGTATATATGGATATGTAATTACTTATGGGAAAAGAAATCTATAATTTTAAATAAATATGAGAACGCTACTACTACTAATATCATTTCTTTTTAGTTTTTGTACTCAAGCACAATTCTTTAAAAAACTAAGTGAAAAAGCAGAAAAAGCTGCAGAACGTACTGTGGAACGAAGAGTAGAAAAAGAATCCACTAAAAAAACAGATCAAGCTATCGATAGTGTCTTTGGCACAGGAAAAAAGAAAACCAAAAAGGAAAAAAAATCAAAAAAAGACAAAGAAACAACCTCTGAAAATCCACCGACTCCAAAAAAATCAAATTCAGATAGTATGACAGGAAGCAGTTTTTTTCCAGAAGGGAATGTCATTTTTGAAGAAAATTTCAAAGAAGATACTAAAGGAGATTTTCCTGCTAATTGGGAAACCAACGGTGGAGGTGAAATCATATCAATAAAAGGACAAAATGCTTTCCGATTGTATCCTAATAGTTTGTGTATAACTAACACTGGAAAACTTCCAGAAAATTATGCTTTAGAATTTGATTTAACCACAGAAAATTTAGCTTATAAAGAGCTTTCTGGTTCAGAATTTAGAGTGCAGTTTACCAATGAAAACAAACTCAATAAAGACTTAAAACAAAGAGCAGAATTTCATTTCTCCCTTTGGCAAGGCAGTGCAACAGCAGATAAAATTCATGTAGAAAACTTTGGTTCAGCAACCAAAATAAATAATAATATTAACTATAAAATGAATGAAGTATTTAATAGAACAGCTCATTTTACCATAGTTGTTAATGGAAAAAGACTTCGCGTTTTTATAGATAATGAAAAATCCATCGACTTACCTTCAATTTTACAAAATAATGTAGGACAATACATTCAATTTTACTTAAGAGGTACCAAACAAGAAGAAAACCATATTGTTGCGATTTCTAACATCAAAATCACTGAAGAAGGAGAAGATATTCGTTCATTAATTCTGAAAGGTGGCTTTTCAACTACCAAAATTTTATTTGATTCTGGTTCAGATAAAATTAAAACCGAATCTTTTAGTTATTTGGATAAAATTGGAAAAGTTTTAGATGAAGATAAATCTATAAAACTAAAATAATAGGCCATACAGATAGTGATGGAGATAGCAAAGCGAATCTTACCTTATCACAAAAAGAGCC
>JAAURU010000172.1 GCA_012032075.1 Flavobacterium sp. | reverse complement strand
TTAACGAGGTGCAAATTTTAGAAATAAATTTCAACTCTGAAAGTAAATTTTCAAGTATTTTAGTATTGTTTTTTTAAAAAATAATTACATTTGCACTCACTAAAACAAATAAGGAACTTTTTTTACTTATTTGAAGCCTTGGTGGCGGAATTGGTAGACGCGCACGACTCAAACTCGTGTTCTTCGGAGTGTGGGTTCGATTCCCACCCAAGGTACTAAAACTTCATCTAATTTATAAACGATGAAGTTTTTTTTATTTTAATATTTCTTTATTAACTCTTCCAGAAGCTATCCAAGATGAGATAATTCCAAGCGGAATTATAGTGAGAATAACAATATAATATTTTTCTAATTTGAAAATTACTGGATAGGCAATGGTTTGAGTAATCATTAAAACAGAAAAATGTTGCTGAATTAGGATTAAAATTGTTCCTAATATTAGCCCAAAAATTAATCCAAGAATGGTTATTATTATTCCTTGAATAAAAAATATTTTTCTAATGTTTTTGAAAGTTAGTCCTATATTATATAGAGTAGTAATATTTTCTTTTTTATCAATAATAATCATTACAATTGCACCAGCTAAACAAAAAAGAGTAAGTATAACAACTAAAGTACTAAATAAATAGATAAATAAATTTTCAGAATTTAGCATTTTGTATAGTGAGTCATTTAATTGAGCTCTAGTTTTTACTGTTACTTTATTCTTGAAAATAGATTGAAGTTGTTTTATAACCTCTTCTTCAGATTGGTTATTATTTGTTTTAATCTCTATACTTGTTACTTGGTTTTTTTTAAAACCAAATAATTTCCGAGCTACTTCAATATCACAATAAATATATTTACTATCTACTTCTTCATTAATATTGAATAAACCTGCTGGTTGAAGAGTAGCAATATTAAAAGCATTTTCACTATTTTCAATGACTCCTTTTCCGGGTTTTGGTGAGAATGCTTCTAGCGCATTTGTAAAGTCAAATAAACCTAAAGATAATTTTCGTGCTATTTCACTTCCAATAATTACTTGATTTGAATTTGGCTCTAGCCAATTCCCTACATATAAATAATTGTTTACAGCACTTACATTAGTAAAAGAACTATCTACACCTTTAATAAAAGCAATTTGTTCTTTATTGTCATAGCAAAATAAAACCTTGTCTTCTATTATTTTGGAATAATTTTCAATAAAGTCAATGTTTCTTAATTGAGCCTCTTCTTCATTATTTAAGACTATTGATTTTCCTTTTAAAGCTTCAATTTTATAATCTGGATCAGATGAATTACTATAGCTTAGTGTAAATTCTCTAAGTCCACTAAACACAGATAGAAATACAAATAAAGCCATCGCACTTGCAACAATAGCTACAGAAGCAATTATAGTAATAGTATTAATAGCTGAGTTTTTGCTAAAACTTACAGTATATCTTTTAGCTATGTAAAAAGGAAAGTTCAAGTTAGGATTTCTTTCTTTTTTCAAGTAGTTCAGGATTCATTACAGGATTCTCTTTTCTGCTTAAAGCAGAATCTATTTTTTCAATGTAATCTAAACTGTCATCAATGTAAAAGATAAGATTAGGTACTTTTCTTAATTGATTTTTAACTCTTTGTGATAAATCATGTTTAATTAAAGGAGTGTTTGTTTTAATAGCACTCAAGATTTCATCGGCTTTATCAGTTGGAAATATACTTAAAAAAACTTTAGCAATTGATAAATCTGAAGTTACATTCACTTTTGAAACTGAAATAACTAAATTTGAAATACCATTTTTTCTTATCTCTCCTTGAAGGATATCAACTAAATCGTTTTGCAATAATCGCCTACTTATTTTTTTTGTCTATTCGTTTCCATAATGCAAAAATAAGCAAATTAGTTATAAAGTTTGTTTCATTTATTTTTTTTGAAGCCAATCTTTTCGTTATTTTGTTTAAGTAGTAACCTGCTTTCATCTTTAGTCCCGATGTATCGGGAGCTATCGGTTCAATCAGGGCTAGCTCAAACAATAGGAATAAAAATAGTGCAATGAGAAAAATAGAACATATTGGTATAGCCGTTAAAAGTTTAAAAGAGTCAAATCTTATATATGAAAAACTTTTAGGGGTAACTTCATATAAACAGGAAGAGGTAGAAAGTGAAGGAGTAAAAACTTCCTTTTTTATGTCTGGACCAAATAAAATCGAATTACTTGAAGCAACAAGCGTAGATAGTCCTATTGCAAAATTTATTGAAAAAAAAGGAGAAGGAATTCACCATATAGCTTTTGATGTAGAAGATATTGTTTTTGAAATGAAAAGATTAAAAAACGAAGGCTTTGTGATTTTAAATGAGATGCCTAAAAAAAGGAGCTGATAATAAGTGGGTTGTATTTCTACATCCTAAATATACAAATGGTGTTTTAATAGAACTTTGTCAAGAAATAAAATAAAAAGTAGAAAAATGTTGCAATGAAAAAAAATTAGTAGTAATATTGCAACCTCAAATTAAGCATACGTTTTTTTTGAAACAGTTTAACAACTGTCTTTATTGGTCCTATAGCTCAGTTGGTTAGAGCACCTGACTCATAATCAGGTGGTCCCTGGTTCGAGCCCAGGTGGGACCACAAATTTTTGTCCTGAAAGGGTTAGTTTTTTTGTGGTGTTTTTATAAGAATTAAAGTTTTTTTTAACATTTTTTAGATAAAAAAATTGTTTAGTTCAAAAATATTCTTATTTTAGTGCCTTATAAATAGTGGTATTTTGCCTCAAATAAAAACCATTATATGCATTCATTTTCCTTTTAAGTAAAGGAGTGATTATATTGTACAACCTATGAAATTAACAATGAACAAAATATTTTTTATAGTCGTTATTTTATTAAGCTTTAATCATGCTTATTCACAATTACCGCCTCCACCACCACCTACACCACCACCAGGTACACCAATTGATAGTGGAGTATTTATTTTGTTTTTTATAGCAATTAGTCTTGGATACTATTTATCAAAAAAAATATATACTAAAAAAAGCGCATAGGCGCTTTTTTTTATTTTTGTAAATCATGTATTCGTTTAACATATTTTCCTATAACATCAAATTCTAAATTAACATTAGAACCTTTTTTGAAGGTTTTAAAATTAGTGTTTTCATAGGTATAAGGTATAATGGCTACGCTAAATTCATTTTCTTTAGAGTTTACAACTGTCAAGCTTGTTCCATTTATGGTTATAGATCCTTTTTCAATGGTTATATTGCTTAAATCTTTGTCATATTCAAAGGTAAAGTACCAACTGCCATTTGCTTCTTCAATGTTTTTGCATATTCCTATTTGGTCTACATGACCCTGAACAATATGACCATCTAGTCGAGCTCCTAGTTTCATGGCTCTTTCAAGATTTATAAAATCATTTTTTCTCCAAGAGCTAATATTTGTTTTTTCAATGGTTTCTTGTATGGCTGTAACTGTGTAAATGTCATTTTCTATAGCAATAACGGTTAAACAAATGCCATTATGAGCTACGCTTTGATCTATTTTAAGTTCATTTGTGAAAGATGAAGCTACTTTAATATGAAGGTTTTCTTGATCTTTTGAAATTTCTTTGATTGTTCCTAATGTTTCAATAATTCCTGTAAACATAACTGATTTTATTTTACTAAATTTGCAGTTCAAAAGTAAGGAATAAATACTAACAACTCATGGTAAAAAAAGCAGAAAATATTATTGTTGGAATATCTATTGGAGATTTAAATGGTATAGGTCCTGAAGTAGTTCTTAAAACTTTTGAAGATAATAGAATGTTAGAATTATGCACACCTGTTATTTTTGCAAATGTTAAAATTATTTCTTTCTTAAAGAAAAATTTAAATTTAGACTCAAGTGTTCATGGCATTGATAATTTAGGGCAACTAATTATTGGTAAAATAAATGTTTTAAATGTTTGGAAAGAAGGAGTTAATTTAGAATATGGGAAAAACGATGAAACTGTAGGTAAGTATGCGATTAAATCCTTTCAAGCTGCTACAAAAGCGTTAAAGGAAGAGCAAATAGATATTCTTGTAACTGCTCCTATTAATAAATACAACATACAATCAGAAGAATTTAAGTTTCCTGGACATACAGATTATTTGGCAAAAGAATTAAAAGGAAATGCATTAATGTTAATGGTTCATGATAAGTTGAGAGTAGGTTTGTTAACAGATCATATTCCGGTTAATGAAATTTCTAAGCATTTAACTGAAGATTTGTTAATTAAAAAGATCGATACAATAATTAAAACTTTACAAAAGGATTTTGGTATTTCAAAACCCAAGATTGCATTATTAGGATTAAATCCTCATAGTGGAGATAATGGAGTAATAGGAGATGAAGAGCAAAGAATAATTATACCTACTGTAAAAAAAATGTTTGATTCAGGTAAAATGGTTTTTGGCCCTTATGCTTCAGATAGCTTTTTTGGTTCTTTGCAATATGAAAAATACGATGCTATCTTAGCAATGTATCATGATCAAGGCTTAATTCCTTTTAAAACACTATCTTTTGGTAATGGAGTAAATTATACCGCTGGATTAGATAAAATTAGAACTTCTCCAGATCATGGAACAGCTTATGAAATCGCTGGAAAAGGAATAGCTAAGTATGATTCCTTTAAAGAAGCGGTATATTTAGCGATTGATATTTATTACAAGCGAGATGAGTATCAAGAGCTTACTAAAAAGCCTTTAAAAGTGAAACAAAATTAGTTGTAAACAAAAAAATGTTTATAAGAGGTTTGAATTTGTAATAATTTTATATCTTTGCATCCCCTTAATGAAGGGATAACTGTTGTTATGAAAAATTTAAAAACATATTTAATTCAGTTTGTTGGATTAAAGATTGGAAAGCATCAGTTTGATTATCAATTAGATAAGTCGTTCTTTGAACACTTTAATTATGATGATTTTAATGATCTTGCAGTTAAAGTAGATTTGATTTTAGAGAAGAAAAGCACAATGCTTGAGCTTAACTTTAAACATAAAGGAACTGTAAATGTTCCATGCGATGTTACAAATGAGGCTTTTGATTTGTCTATAAAAGGAAAATTAAGATTAATTGTAAATTTTGGAGAAGAATTCAACAATGATAATGAGGAGTTGCTCATTTTACCACATGGTGAGTTTCAAGTTGATGTTTCCCAATACATTTATGAGATGGTTGTATTATCTATTCCGTTTAAAAGAATTCATCCAGGGATTAAGGATGGAACACTTAAAACAGATGTTTTAGATAAATTAGAGGCATTATCTCCAAAAGAAAATAAAGAAGAACAAGAAGATATTGACCCTAGATGGGAAAATTTAAAAAAACTATTAACGGATAAATAATATAGTAAAATGGCACATCCTAAGAGAAAAGTCTCCAAAACAAGAAGAGATAAAAGAAGAACACATTACAAAGCATCTGTACCTCAAATTGCTACCTGTCCTATAACAGGAGAAGCACATTTATACCACAGAGCTTACTGGCATGAAGGTAAAATGTATTACAGAGGTCAAGTTGTAATTGATAAAGCAGAAGCTGTAGCTTAATTGCTTTTTTAAGAAATAGAGAAAAAACTCTCACCTAGTGAGAGTTTTTTTGTTAAATGCAATATACTGCAATTACATACTCTATTTTGACTTGGTTTGATTTTTTTTTTGTAATTTTCAACACTTTTTTGAGAAGCAATTTTTGAAAAAAGAAAAAATATTTTTATGAATAAAATTACAGCCGCGATAACAGCCATAGGCTCTTATGTACCCGATTACGTTTTGTCTAATAAAGTATTAGAAGAAATGGTCGATACAAATGACGAATGGATAACCAGCAGAACTGGAATAAAAGAAAGAAGAATATTAAAGGAAGAAGGTCAAGGAACTTCTTTTTTAGCCATAAAAGCAGCTCAAAACTTAATTGAGAAAGCTAAAATTGATCCGAAAGAGATTGATTTGGTAATTATGGCAACCGCAACTCCCGATATGCCTGTGGCTTCAACAGGTGTTTATGTAGCAACCCAAATAGGGGCAACAAATGCCTTTGCATTTGACCTGCAAGCTGCATGTTCAAGTTTTTTATATGGAATTTCCACAGCTTCTTCTTATATAGAATCTGGTAGATATAAAAAAGTACTACTTATAGGAGCCGATAAAATGTCATCTATTATAGATTATACTGATAGAGCAACTTGTATCATTTTTGGTGATGGAGGTGGAGCTGTCTTGTTTGAACCTAATTATCAAGGTTTAGGTTTTCAAGATGAAATTTTAAGAAGTGATGGAATAGGAAGAGAGTTTCTAAAAATTGAGGCTGGTGGTTCTATTCTGCCTCCATCGGAAGAAACAGTAAAAAACAAGCAGCATTTTGTTTTTCAAGATGGAAAAACAGTTTTTAAATATGCTGTTTCTGGAATGGCTGATGTAAGTGAGAAAATTATGCAACGTAATAATTTGTCTCACGATGATGTGAACTGGTTAGTTGCACATCAAGCAAATAAAAGAATCATTGACGCTACTGCTAATAGAATGGGATTAGAAGAATCTAAAGTTTTGGTTAATATACAACGTTATGGCAACACTACTTCAGCTACTTTACCATTATTATTAAGTGATTTTGAAAGTCAATTAAAAAAAGGAGATAATATAATTTTTGCTGCTTTTGGAGGAGGCTTCACTTGGGGAGCTGTTTATTTAAAATGGGCATATAACAAAAACTAACAAACCTAACAAAATGTCAAATAGTATGGATATTAGAGAGATTCAAAACCTAATTAAATTTGTAGCAAAATCAGGAGCTACAGAAGTAAAGTTAGAAATGGACGATTTTAAAATCACCATTAAAACTACAAATGAAGGTGCAGAAACTACAACTACTTATGTACAACAAGTACCAGTTTCAAATGCTTTACCACAAGCACAAGCAGCACAACCCGTTGCTCCTACAACTCCTGTAACACCTGTTGCTAAAGAAGGAGAAGATACTTCAAAATTTGTTGTTATTAAGTCACCAATAATTGGTACACTATATAGAAAACCTGCACCAGATAAACCTGTTTTTGTTGAAGTAGGTAGTACTATTTCAAAAGGTGATGTGGTTTGTGTTATTGAAGCAATGAAATTATTCAACGAAATAGAGTCGGAAATTTCAGGTAAAATTGTTAAAATTCTTGTTGACGATTCTTCTCCAGTTGAATTTGACCAACCTTTATTCTTAGTAGATCCGTCATAAAAAGTTAGAAGTTAGAAATCAGAAGTTAGAAGTGTTTGGATAGAGAAATGAAATTTTCTTTTCTAAATTCTAAATTCTAAATTCTAAGTTGAAAAGTCTAATTATCTAATTAAAAAAAGATGTTTAAAAAAATATTAATAGCAAATAGAGGGGAAATTGCATTACGTGTAATTAGAACCTGTAAGGAGATGGGAATTAAAACAGTAGCTGTTTATTCTACTGCAGATGCTGATAGTTTACATGTGCGTTTTGCAGATGAAGCAGTTTGTATTGGGCCACCTCCAAGTAATCTTTCTTATTTAAAGATGTCTAATATTATTGCAGCAGCAGAAATTACAAATGCTGATGCAATTCATCCTGGATATGGGTTTTTATCTGAAAATGCTAAATTTTCTAAAATTTGTGAAGAACACGGTATCA
>JAAURU010000171.1 GCA_012032075.1 Flavobacterium sp. | reverse complement strand
CAAAAAATATAACTTGTCTCCTAATTTCTAAAAATATAACTGTCCGAAAAATTAATTTATTGTCAGTCTGAGCGCGTCGAAAACTTCAAATAGCTAAGTTAAAAAAACTTCGACATGCTCAGTTTGACAAATGATTTCGGAAAGTTTTTTTACTTTTTACTTTTCACTTTACAAGTATTTATACCAAAAATAGCATACAATCCGCAAAATTGAAGAGAAGAAGTAACAATCATTACTAATCCAAATACCATTAATACCCATTTCCAAATTCCATCAAAAGAACCAGTAAGTCCTATGATTAAAGCTATAATTCCTAAAATTATTCGAAGAAATCGATCTCCATTTCCCATGTTTTTTTCATAACATAATAGTTTTATTTAATTATCAATTGGTTTTCCTTCTGCAACCCAGTTTGTAATTCCTCCATCTAAATCGGTGATATTTGTAAAACCCAATTCCTTCATAATCCCACAAGCTTTTCCACTTCTTCCACCCGATTTGCAATACACCAAAACTGGTTTTGTTTTATCTAAAGCACCTATTTTAGCCTGAAAATCAGCATCTTTAATATTAATATTTACAGCATTAGGCAAATGACCTTCTTCAAATTCTTCTGGTGTTCTTACATCAACAAGCTGAACTCCATCAGTAGTAATTTTTTGTTCAAAAGTAGCAACATCTGCTAAAATAACTCCTTCGGTTTGCGATTTCACACAAGAAGTAGTCGCAAAAAACACAAAACATATAAAAGCAATTCTAAAATTCATTCTTATTA
This sequence comes from Flavobacterium sp., assembly GCA_012032075.1. Classification (GTDB taxonomy): domain Bacteria; phylum Bacteroidota; class Bacteroidia; order Flavobacteriales; family Flavobacteriaceae; genus Flavobacterium. The sequence goes on along the minus strand of JAAURU010000171.1, from coordinate 6,864 downwards.
TTTTTAATAAATATACAAAAAAATTAATTCACATGCTGTCTTATAATCTTTACCAAATCATTGGTATCCACAACACCAGATTGTCTCCATAACATTTTCCCTTGCTTAAACAAAATTAATGTTGGAACTCCTCTCACACTAAATTCACTTGCTAAATCTTGATATTGATCCACATTAATCTTAATAATTTTCACTTCTTCTTTTAATATAGATTTTGCTTCTTGCAATATAGGCGACATGGTTTTACAAGGACCACACCAGTCAGCATAAAAATCAACTAAAACAGGTTGATCTTGATTAATTACAGAATTAAATTTTGTATTCATAACCGTTTAATTTTAACTACAAATTTACAAATTTAGTTTACCAAAATATGTAATATATGTTACAGTAAATACCTTTTCACATCCAAAAAAAGATTCCGTACCTTTGCGCAAAATTCAGCATCAATGAAAACATTCCAAGATTTCGATTTACCTAAATCATTACAAAAAGCCATAGACGAATTAGGATTTGTACACCCTACTCCTATTCAAGATAAATCTTTTTCGGTGATACTTTCGGGTAGAGACATGATGGGAATTGCACAAACTGGTACTGGTAAAACCTTTGCCTATTTATTACCTATTCTAAAACAATGGAAATTTCAAAATACCGAATCACCCAGAGTTGTAATACTTGTTCCTACACGAGAACTTGTGGTGCAAGTTGTAGAAGAAGTAGAAAAGCTAACCCAATATATGTCGGTACGTTCTTTGGGAATTTATGGAGGTGTCAATATTAATACACAACGAAAAGACTTAGCACAAGGAGTAGATATTTTAGTAGGAACTCCAGGAAGAGTAATGGATTTAGCACTTGATGGTGTGTTGCGTTTCGATGCTTTACAAAAATTAGTGATTGATGAATTTGATGAAATTCTAAATCTAGGTTTCCGTGTTCAACTAACTTCTATTTTGTCTATGATGAAAAACAAAAGACAAAATATTATGTTTTCGGCTACCATGACAGAAGATGTTGATGATGTGTTAGAGGATTTTTTCGAATTTCCAGAAGAAGTTTCTTTGGCACCAAGTGGAACACCATTGGAACAAATTACTCAAAAAGTATATACTGTTCCTAATTTCCTTTCGAAAGTAAATCTTTTAAAACACATTTTAGTAACTGATGAAACTACCGAAAGAGTCCTAATTTTCGTAAACAATAAAAGAATCATAGATTTAGCTTTCGAATTATTAAATGAAGATTTTCCAGACCAATTTGGAGTAATCCATTCTAATAAAACCCAAAATTATCGTTTAAATGCGATGGCCAATTTCCAAAGTGGTCAATTAAGAGGACTTATCACGACTGATGTTATGGCTCGCGGACTAGACATTTCCGATATTACTCACGTTTTCAACTTGCAATTTTCTGAAAGTCCCGAAAAATATATGCATAGAATAGGTCGAACAGGTCGTGCAGACAAAGAAGGTGTAGCCATAAGTTTTGTAGCACCTTATGAAGAAGAAAGCCTACTAGATGTAGAAACTCTTATGAATATGGAGATTGAGATTGAAGAAATTCCAAAAGCAGTTATTATAGAGGAAAAGAAATTAGAATTTGAAAAAGACAAACGCAGATTCAAATCTATAGGTAAAAAGGTCAATTTAGAGACAAAAGGTGCTGCTTTCCATGTAAAGAAAGAAAAAAATAAAAAAGTAAACCTTGGTGGACCAGGAAAAACAAAACCTAGAAAAACTGCCCCAAGAAATAGAGCTGCTGATGCTAAAAAAGCAGCAAAAAGAAAGAAAAAATAAATTCTAAACACAAATTTTACAAATTCCCACAGATTTTTAAAGGATAATGGTATTACAAAAAATTAATTTGTGCTAATTTGTGAAATCTGTGTTGAATAATTAAGTGTTAAACTATAATTACATGGCAAACGATTTTTTTCAAGACCAGCAATTCAATGCAATCATATTCAAAGAAGAAGACATTAAATACAAAGAATATGAAAATTGCCAATTCGTAAATTGCGATTTTAGAAGCTGTTTTTTCACCAGTGTCTATTTTATAGATTGTACGTTTACCGAATGTAATTTTAACGATACCAAAATTAATTATGTATCCTTAAGAGGTGTTGAATTTCTTAAATGCGACTTTACGAATGTAAATTTTGCCATGACAGACCAAGTCATTTACGATTTCAATTTCACCGATTGTTTATTGGATTACACCAAATTCTATGCACTAAAATTAAAAAGAATTCGCTTCTCAGGTTGCAGTCTCGTAGCAGCCGATTTCATGAAAACCGATCTAACCGAAGCCATTTTCGACCATTGCGATTTACGCAGAACCGTTTTCATAGAAACCACACTAAACAAAGCCGATTTCACCACCAGTTTCAACTACGCACTTGACCCAGAAATCAATAAAATTAAAAAAGCTAAATTCTCAAAAGAAGGCTTACAAGGTTTATTAATGAAATATGACATTGTAGTAAAGTAAGTTAAAAAAATACAATTTTTAATAGTACACTGATAGTTTTCCTTATCAGAAGCACAAAAGCAAAACTTCGGTAGGAAACTTGTCCCGCTATCCGTTACAATCTTTTCTTTTTTTGTCATCCTGAGCTTGCCTGTACAGAGCTTGCCGTAGTATCGAAGGACAAAAAAGAAAAGGATTTCCACTGCACACGAGCGAAGCGAACTGACGAAGTAATCGCGCTATAAAACACATTTTTACTTCATAAAAACTAACCACAAACTTGTCATTCTGACGCAAGGAAGAATCTCATCAAAAACAAATAACTTTACTTCCATATGCATTCCCGTAAAAAAACATTTACTTTCTTTTTATTTTTACAATAACAATCACCTATTTGATCAAAAAATACAAAAAGTACGTATAAACACGTACAAAAAAGGGCAAAAATACGTGTAAATACGTATTGTAAGAATGAAAGTATAGTTTAGTTTTGTAAAAGTAATAATTCAAAAATATAATAAACATGAAAAAACGATTTAATGCAATCACAAAATTACTACTATTTTGTAGTATAATATTTTTGGCAAGTTGTGTAAATGATGATGCTTTAGATAAGCAAGATTTGCACAATGGTAACAAAATTTCTTCTCGTTACGTAAACTTTAATGAAGTTAAAAACAATTTAAAAGTTTTAAATAAATTTAATACTATAAAAGAGAAAATTAGTAAAACAAAAAACATCTCATTAAATCAAAATCAAAGACTAGTATATCTAAGCCAATTTGATTTCTTCATAGAAACGGATGATATTTTACTAATTGAGAAAGATGGCTATAAATCATATACATTTCCTATATATAGAAACAATGAAGTTAATAAAACTGAAAATTTAGTTATTACAGAAAGTAATGGACTTATTAGTTCGTATATTTCAAAGTATGATTTATCAGATTCAGATAAAAACAATATTCTTAATAATCAATTTGTTGATTTAAAAGATAAAACAGAAATAACTTCACTAGAAAGTAGAGGAAGTGGAGAACCTTGCTATGAATTAGTTTACACACCTGTAGAATGGAATGAACAAGGACAAGTAACAGTTTCAATGGTCATTGCTGTAGAAGTAGATTGTCCTGATAATGGAGGTTCTGGTGGAGGTTCTGGTAGTGGAGATTCTGGGAGCGGTTCAGGTAATGGATGGTATGGCGGTGGTGGTTCTGGTTCAGGAGATACTGGTGGTATTGGTAATACAGGTGGAGGAGATACTGGAGGTATTGGAAATACAGGTGTTGGTGGTCCTGGAGGAGGAAGTAATTATCCTGGAGGTGGCTCAACAGATAACCCACCTAGTGGAGGTAATACAGGCGACCCTTTAAATGCAGACACTAATTTAACAGATGGTAATGGAAATCCTATTATTACTAGCCCAGTATTAAATATAAGTAGAACAGAAATTAAATTAATTAATACTCTTACACCTTTACAACATAACTGGTGGATAGATCCTTATAATTCTCAACAGACAAAAGTCGATATTATTAATTATCTTAACAATAATATTTCAAATAATATCATTAATCCTGAAGCATTGGCTTTAGCACAAGAATTAATTACATTATCAATCAAAGAACCTGTCCAAGCTGATGTAAACAAAATAAATAATATAATTTTACAAGCAAAAATTCAAGACAAATTTTATAACAATATTGATGATGCTTTTCTTTTAGATATAGATCAATATATGGATATGGAAGTAGCGAATATTGATCCAATTCTAATGGCACAATTAAAGTCATATTTTACTGTTCAATGTGCAGTGCTAAGATATAACCATCCAGATTGGAGTGATTTAAAAATATATTGGGAAGCATCTAAAGAAATGTTGCATATAACTTTAGATATATTCGGTTTAGTGCCTGTATTTGGTGAAGTAGCAGATTTAACTAATGGAGTTTTATACACTATTGAAGGTGATGGTGTTAATGCAACTTTAAGTTATGCAAGCTCTGTACCATTAGCAGGTTGGGCAGCTGTAACCACAAAATATGCTGTGAAAATTGTTGATGCTTCACAAACCGCTACTACAATTGCTACTAGAATAAAATTAACTTGGAAAGTTGTAGGTAATACAATTGATTTTGGCAGTAGCAGTCAGTTAAGAAAAGTTCTTGGACTAGTTGGAAATGGAATTCAGGCTCATCATCTAATGCCATGGGCTCTAAGAAATAACAATGTCTTACAAAAAGCAGCAAAATCAGGAAGTGCTTTTCACATGAATGAGGCTTTAAATGGAATTGCAGTTGCAACATGGAGAAACCAACCAAATCATAATATATATAATAACTTAATTAATAACAAATTGAACCTTTTTAATACTAATAACCCTAATGCTTCACCTATGGATTGTTACAATTTTGTTTCTGATTTAATTCATGATGTTAGAACCTGGGTGATAAATAATCCTAATTCTCATTTAAATGATTTAATTTTGCCATAATGAAATATTTTATATTAGAAAGTAGTCTTGATGAAAAAATAATGGGAAAAATTCCACAAGTAAAAGGAATTTATTCATCATTGTAATATTGATCAAGAGCCATATTTTATTGATAAATTTATGTTTAAAAAAATAGATTTTAAACCTATTTTATCAAATATAATTCTGCATACAAATGCAAAACAGACAGACTTTATAGACACTTATGGTAATGTTGGTTTTTCATCTGGTTATTTGATAAGTAATAGTTTTAAAATGTTGTTAGATAAGTTTAATTGTTATGGATTTCAATTTTTTAAAACCTATATAATTCAAAATAATTTATTAAATGAAAATTATTGGCAAACAAATATTTATGATTTTCCATTTGAGCAAATTGATTTTAAAAATTCAAAGTTTATATTAAATGATAGAGACAATAATAGAAAAATAATTTCAGAAATAATTACTTTTAAAAACATTGATGATTTCAATGTTATTACAAGTAAAATTACGTATCCTAAAACAATTTCATTTAATAACGTTGTTTTTAATAAAGCGATTGATTTAGACTTTTTTTCTTTAAAATACTCAGAAGGTTATAAAGGAATAGTTTCCGAAAGATTGAAAAATATCATTGAAATGGAGAAATTAACAGGTATCGAATTTAGACCATTTGAATTATCATTACAAGAATGGTATCATAATGGCGAAAGAGAAAAAATTTATGGGAATGTTTAAAAAGAAATAAATGAAAAACATAGCATTCATAATACTATTCATAACATCAATAGCCTATTCTCAAACAAAAAAAACAATTGTCCCTACAACAGGGGCAATTGTTTTTAAAATGGAAGCAATAATTTCAGATACTATAAAGTATCAAAAAAGCTATGACAGATTATCTTCAATGATGATCGATTATCAAATTGAAAAGGAAAACGCTAATACCTTTGTCAATATTGACACTTCAAAAGTTAACCAAATTAAGAAAACATTCAAGAGTATTTTGCATAGGGAAATTAAAAATAAGATTTTAAATAAAGACGCTGAAAGTTTTAAATATCATCAAAAATTTCATAATAATTTAATTATAAACTATATAACTTCTAATGATAAAATAATTAGTGATATTAGTATAATAAATCCAAAACTAAAACTTTTAAAAATAGTAGCAAGTGATTCTATTAGTATAATTTCTGAGAATAAAAACTATTCTTACAACAAAAATGAAATAGTAGAAATTAAAGAATTTAAAAAAGAAAAAAGAATAATTAAGGGTTATACATGTTTTAAAGTAGTTGTATCTTACAAAGAGTTTCAACAAAATGATATTGATTTCAATAACTTTATGCATCAAAACTACATTCAAAAAAGAGAACTGTGGGTAACTACACAAATAAAATGCAACTACCATCCTGTAATAAATGAAAAAGAAATCCTTTTAAAATACTATCCACTAGAAATAATAGAATCTACCGAAAATATAGAAGGATTTGTAACAAAATATCTAATAGAAAAAATAGACATAAAATAATTTTTTTTCAAGATTACGCTTTCCCGTAAAAAACAAAATAAACTCCTCACTACCTTTACAAAAACAAAAAAAACGGGTATTTATACCTATTGCTTGTTAATAGGTAATAGTTTATATTTGAAAGAATAAAAAACTAAGCAAAAATTCGTATATACAACTACATTTGAGTAGATTGGAGATACTTTGTAGCGCATATATACAAGTTAGCCGTCATTGTACAGCGACACCCTACAACCATAGACAAGACAAATAAAAATGACAACAGAACAATATCCAAAAATCTACCTGTACAGACGTATTGTTCAAGCCAAACTCTATATTGACAAATTCTACTCTGAAAAAATTGAACTTAACAACATTTCAGATGAAGCACATTTTT
>JAAURU010000170.1 GCA_012032075.1 Flavobacterium sp. | reverse complement strand
TATTTAAAATTAAGTTGTTTGGAAGATTTAGGAATAGATGTTTCAAAAATAGAAAATGAAACTCCAATTGAAGGTGAAATTATCTTTATTAAATCGGACATCAAAATAGTAAGACTTTAATTTTTATTTTTAAGAAGTATAGACCAAATTTTGTTGTTAATTTAGCAGCACAAGCAGGTGTTCGTTTTTCAATTAAGAATCCTCAAACATACATAGATAACAATATTACAGGTTTTTTAAATGTATTAGAATCATGTAAATTATTTCCTGTGGAACACCTACTATATGCGTCTTCGAGTTCTGTTTATGGATTAAACGAGCAAACCCCTTTTCATATAGATCATAATACAGATCATCCTATTTCTATATATGCTTCCTCTAAAAAAGCAAATGAATTAATGGCTCATACATATTCGCATTTATATAAAATACCTACTACTGGATTAAGATTTTTTACAGTTTATGGACCTTGGGGAAGACCTGATATGGCACTTAGCTTATTTACAAATTCCATTTATAATGAAGAACCTATAGATGTGTATAATTTTGGTGATATGTTAAGAGATTTTACATATGTGGGAGATATTGTACAGAGTTTAAAGTTATTATTACCTTTATACCCTATAACGCACACGGGAGTATTTAATCCACTACAGCCTATTCCATCAAAAAGCTCTGCCCCTTATCAATTATTTAATATTGGAAATAATACCCCAATTTCTTTAAAATGCTTTATTTTAGCTATTGAAAAAAAGCTAAATAAAAAGCAATAATAAATTATAAACCTATTCAAGCAGGGGATTTAATAACAACTTATGCTGATGTAAAATCTTTATTTGATTATATTAATTTTAAACCACAAACCTCAATAGAAGAGGGAGTTAATTTATTTGTTGAAAAATTTTTAGATTTAAAGAGTAAAGTTTATACACATTAAAGTTAGTTGTTAGTATAAATGTATTTTAATATTAATTTCATAAAATGATATTTTTGACTAATTTTGTATTAATAAATCAATTTTACATGGAATATTTAGATTTTGAATTACCTATAAAGAACTTGAAGACCAATTAGATAAATGTGTAGTTATTGGTCAAGAGTCAGATGTTGATGTTACGCAAACGTGTAAGCAAATTGAGAAGAAATTAGATGAAACTAAAAAAAGTATATATAAAAACCTCACTGCTTGGCAACGAGTTCAAATGTCAAGACATCCTAATCGTCCATATACCATGGATCATATTAAAGCTTTGTGTGGTGATACTTTTTTAGAATTATTTGGTGACAGAGGTTTTAAAGATGACAAAGCTATGGTAGGTGGCTTAGGGAAAATTAATGGTCAATCCTACATGATTGTTGGTCAACAAAAGGGATACAATACAAAAACACGTCAGTATCGTAATTTTGGTATGGCAAATCCAGAAGGTTATAGAAAAGCTTTACGTTTAATGAAAATGGCAGAAAAATTTGGAATTCCTGTCGTTACTTTAGTGGATACTCCAGGTGCTTATCCAGGTTTAGAAGCTGAAGAAAGAGGACAAGGTGAAGCAATTGCAAGAAAACATTTTTGAAATGATTCGCTTAAAAAGTGCCAATCATAACTGTAATTGTTGGTGAAGGAGCTTCTGGTGGAGCATTGGGAATAGGAGTAGGAGATAGAGTATATATGCTAGAAAACACTTGGTACTCTGTTATTTCTCCAGAATCATGTTCTTCAATTTTATGGAGAAGTTGGGAATTCAAAGAGCAAGCAGCTGAAGCCTTGAAATTAACAGCAACAGATATGAAGAAGCAAAAATTAATTGATGATATTATTCCTGAACCTCTAGGAGGAGCTCATCATGATAGAGAAACTACATTCAAATCAGTTGAGAAATATATTACTAAAGCATATAATGAATTAAAAGACTTATCAACAGAAGATTTAGTAATGAAAAGAATGGATAAGTATAGTAAAATGGGAGAATACAAAGAATAATTCAATTATTTTTTTAGATACAAGTCCGAAGCTTAATTGTTTCGGATTTTTTTTGCGTTATTAACAAAAGTATTTTGTTATGAACACGTTTTTAACAGACTAATATTAACAATTTCAATTTAGAATTATTAAAATTTAGCTACCTTCGCATCATGGAAAATATCAGAAATAGTAGTCCTTTAAAGGTAGATAAAACAACTATCATAAACTTAGAAAGAGGGAAACTACCTCCTCAAGCTATTGACTTGGAAGAGGCGGTTTTAGGTGCTATGATGATTGATAAAAAAGGAGTAGATGAGGTAATTGATATTTTGCAACCCGATGCTTTTTATAAAGAATCTCATAAATACATCTTTGAAACTATTGTTGAATTATTTAACGACACGCAGCCTATAGATTTACTTACCGTTTCAGCCCAATTGAAAAAGAATGGTAAACTAGATTTAGCTGGTGGAGATTTTTATCTAATTCAGTTAACCCAAAAAATATCGTCTTCAGCACATATTGAATTTCATTCAAGAATTATTTTACAAAAATACATTCAACGAAGTTTAATTAAAATATCAACAGAGATAATCGAAGAATCATATGATGAAAGTACAGATGTATTTGATTTATTAGATAAAGCAGAATCGAAACTTTACGAGGTAACACAAGGAAATATAAAAAGAAGTTCTGAAACAGCACAAAGTTTAGTAATTCAAGCCAAGAAACGAATTGAAGAAATTGCTGGTAAAGAAGGATTAAGTGGTGTTCCAACTGGTTTTCATGATTTAGATAAACTAACATCAGGTTGGCAACCTTCCGATTTAATTATTGTAGCAGCAAGGCCCGGAATGGGGAAATGTTTAGGTAAAGGGACTAAAGTACTTCTTTTTGACGGTTCATTAAAAAATGTTGAAGATATAAAAGTTGGTGAATTATTAATGGGTAATGATTCTACCCCAAGGAAAGTGCTATCAATCGCTAGAGGTAGAGAACAAATGTATTGGATTCACCAAAACAAAGCAATGTCATATCGTGTAAATGAGAGCCACATTTTATCTTTAAAAAGAAGTAGAAATGATGGAAGACATAAAAAAGGTGATGTTTTAAATATAACTGTAAAAGAGTATTTAAGTAAATCGACTAAATTCAAATCTAACTATAAAGGATATAAGGTTGCAGTTTCATTTAAAGAACAAGAAATTCCACTAGAAGCTTACTATCTAGGATTATGGTTGGGAGATGGTCATTCTTATAGTCAAAGGATAACTAACATTGATGAAGAAATTATAAACTATTTAAAAGAATATTCAGGTCGATTAGAATCTGAATTAATAGAATATAATCAAGAAAATAGAACGCCTAATTATGCTATAGTTAATAGAAACAAATTTATTTCTGATGATTTTAACACTTGTGTTCAGTCTGAGTTAAGGCAGTTAAATTTGATTGAAAATAAGCATATTCCCAAAATATATTTAATTAATTCAACAAAAATCAGATTGGATTTATTGGCAGGAATTATAGACTCTGACGGTTACTATACTTCCGAATTCAATTGTTTTGAAATTGTTCAAAAAAATGAAGCTTTAGCAAATCAAATAAAATTTTTATGTGATACTTTAGGATTTAGGACTTCCTTAAAAAAGAAAAATACTTCAATTAAAAAACTGGTTTTCAAGGAGAAGCTTTTAGACTTAGAATTTTTGGGAATCTAAACGATATTCCTACAAAAGTAACTCGAAAACAAGCAAGAGAATATAACAAAAGAGTTGATTGGAGGGTTACTGGTATTGAGGTTGTCCCAGATATAGTTGATGATTATTATGGATTTGAAATAGACGGAAATAGATTATTCTTATTACAAGACATGACAGTTACTCATAATACTGCGTTTACACTTTCAATGGCTAGAAATATGGCTATTGATTATGGTGCTCCAGTTGCTTTTTTCTCTCTAGAGATGTCTTCAGTTCAATTGATTACACGTTTAATATCATCGGAAACAGGTTTGTCTTCTGAAAAATTACGTACAGGAAAATTAGAAAAACATGAATGGGAACAACTTTCTATTAAGGTAAAAGATTTAGAAAAAGCCCCTTTATTCATAGATGATACTCCTTCCTTATCTATTTTTGATTTGCGTGCCAAAGCAAGACGTTTATCTTCACAATATGGAATCAAGATGATTGTAATTGATTATCTTCAGTTAATGACTGCTGGTGGGAATGGTAAAGGTGGTGGAAATCGTGAGCAAGAAATTTCTACTATTTCGAGAAACTTAAAAGCTTTAGCTAAAGAATTAAATGTTCCAGTAATTGCACTTTCGCAATTATCACGTGCAGTTGAAACACGTGGTTCAAGTAAAAGACCTTTATTATCTGATTTACGTGAATCGGGTGCAATTGAGCAAGATGCTGATATTGTATCTTTCATCTACAGACCAGAATATTATAAAATTGACGAATGGGATGATGAAGAACGTTCACCAACTCAAGGTCAGGCTGAATTTATTGTTGCTAAACACCGTAACGGTGGATTAGATAATATTAGATTAAAATTTATTGGAAATTTAGGTAAGTTTGATAATTTAGATGATTTTAGCTCTCCTTTTGATGCTTTGCCATCTAAAATGAATTTAGATGATCAAGCTAATCCATTTCTAACTCCAAATCTTCCATCACCTAATGAAGCTTTTGGTAGTAATTTTAATGCTAATGATGACGATGATTCTGATGTTCCTTTTTAAAAGTTTATTTATATAAAAAAAATGAGGCTGTCCAAAAATTCTACAAAGGTGTCATTCTGTTCGCCTAGGCGAATCAGAATCTTAAAATTTTGATTATTATTTAATTTAGAATATGAAACAAGTTAAGATTGACAAAAATCATTACTTTTTGGACAGCTTCTTTTTAGTTATAATATTTTATTTAGGCTTTCACTAAATGAAAATTAAAAGTAGATAGCATTTGATTTCCAACACTTTCATTCTTAGGACAATTTACATAGTTAAAGTTTGGATTATAATTCCATTCATCGCTATGAATATGACATCCAGTAGTAGTCAAATAAATATTGTTTTCGTATGTTTTATAACCATCGGCAATAATTTGAATCGCTACTTTATCTTTCTTCTTATTTTTGGTAAAACCAGATTCAATTTTATAATAACCATCTTTTGATTCTAAAGACTCGTTAACAGGAAATAATCTATTTCTTTTTACTTTAGCAAACAACTTAACCGATTGTATTGGTTGTAATGTTTCGGCATCTATAAAATTTCCTTTTAGTAAAATTTTATTTTCCATTGCATAGGGAGAAAAATCAATAGCACTATTTTTAACTTCTGCATCTGAAGCATATATGTTAGTTCCAGATAAAACAAGTGAACCTGCTGTAAAAGCACTTAGTTTTTTTACAAATTTTCTTCTTTCCATTTTTTGGGGGTTAGTTAAGTTAGCAGTAATTTTTTAATAAAATAAAAAAGGTTGCTATAATCATTTACAGCAACCTTTTATTTAAAAGATTATTTTTTAATAATCAATCTTTGAGAACTTATTTGAGTTCCATTTGTTCCTTTTACAAAATAAATCCCATCAGATAAGTTTTCAATATTAATTGAATTTTCTATACCACCATTAACTTTAAACGATTTAACTGTTTGACCTAATTGATTAGCAATTATAAAATCACCGTCAATACTAGTTTTGATAGTTAATATTCCACTTGTAGGATTTGGATACATAGAGAATGTTACATTACTATCAAAAGTATTAGTTCCTAAAGCAGTTACTGTATAACAATCAGATTCTACAGTACAACCATTGAACGATATAGAAACTTTATAATCCCCAAGACTCGTAGGAGTAAAGTTTTGATTAGTTTCACCAGTTAATAAAGTATTTGGACATTCATACCATTGGTAAGTCATGCCACTATCTGAAGCATTTGCAGTTAAAATTCCTGTTGAATTTTCAGAAATGGTATTGTCGATTGCAGATGGTTGTGTAATAGTAACAGAAGCCATATCTGTACATCCATTACCATCAGTAATAGTTACATTATAAGTTCCAGCAACTATACCTGTAATTGAAGCTGTTGTAGCTCCGTTACTCCATGCATAAGTATATGGAGACGTCCCACCAGTTGCAGAGGCAGTTGCTCCTCCATCAGCTAAACCATTACAAGAAGCATTGTTATCCACAATTGCAGTAGCTACTAAAGCCGTTGGTTGTGTTATAGTAAAGTTAACAGCCGTTGTACAACCGTTTGCATCAGTTACAGTACAAGTCCAAGTTCCAGCTGTTAAGCCAGTAACCGAAGTTGTTCCATCACCAGTTGGGTTACCAGGAGTCCAGTTATAAGTATATCCACCAGCACCACCAGTAGCGACATTCACAGCCGCAGCCCCATTTGATCCACCGTTACAAGCTATATTGGTTTGAGAAGCAGGTGTAAGCGCTAAAGCCGTTGGTTGTGTTATAGTAAAGTTAACAGCCGTTGTACAGCTATTCGCATCGGTTACAGTACAAGTCCAAGTTCCAGCTGTTAAGCCAGTAACCGAAGTTGTTCCATCACCAGTTGGGTTACCAGGAGTCCAGTTGTAAGTGTAAGGTCCCACACCTCCAGTAGCAGGTACTACAGAAGCTGCACCATTTGCAGCACCATTACATGTTACATTAGATTGGGCTGTATTGGGTATAGAAACAGAGCTTACATTTACAGTTAAAGTACCACAGCTTCCAGGTGTTACACAACCGCCTTCACCACGTACATAATATGTTGTACTTGGTCCAGTTGGAGTGACTACAAAAGTAGAAGTTGTAGTTGTCCCTACTAAAGTTCCTCCACAAGAACCTCTGTAAATTGCCCATTGTGTAGCACTATTTAATGTGCCAGCAATATTTAGTGTAGTTGTATTTCCTTGACAGACTGGGTTTACACTAGCTGTAATAGTTGGAACAGTTGGGTTTGTACATAGGGGTGGACAAGTTATCATGAATGTACAGCCAGGGTTAACAGGATTATATGCTGTACTATCATTATTATTCCAATTAGTAATATTATTTATACCAGAAGCTACGGATGCTGATGTACCATTACGACCGCACAATTGTATAGCCAATTATCAATTTCAGTATTAGTTACAGTATTATATAAGCGAATAGCATTAACTCCATTTGTTAATACATCTGGTAAAGCTGAATTTTGATTAGTTGTTGGAGTATTGTCCCAATTAGCATCAGTTGTGCTTCCTTGTATATTTGAATGAACAGCTGATATAAATGATGGGGAAGCTAATGATCCTTGAAAAGCAAAGATTTGATCTCCAGCAGAACTAAGTAAAGGATTAGATTCTGATGGAGGTAATGTTACAGTTCCTGTTGATGCAGAAAGACTTGAAGTTATTATGGTTACCACACTTCCACATGTTAAACTTGAAGTTGAAGTCCAAACCCATTCAGAGTCACCACCAACTCCAGTTGCAAATCCTGTAGCGTCACTCCAACCATAATCGGTAAAACGAATTTGAGTACCAGATTGTATTTCTTTGAGTAAGATGAAAGAATAGTCGTCATTCCCATCAAAATTTATTCCTATAAAAGCAATATCTCCCACACCTAATGTGGTTTGCGAAAAGGAGCTTAAATTGCATAATACAAGAAAAAGCATAATTAGTTTA
>JAAURU010000169.1 GCA_012032075.1 Flavobacterium sp. | reverse complement strand
AAAATATGGCTTTAAAAGGCTTTTTTTATCACATGTATTATCAACTAACGTTACTTTATTTTCAGATTTCCGACTTAAGTGAGCGCCCGAATGTTCCCAAAAAGAAAAATCAATCTCTTGTTTTCCACTAAACAGTTCGGCACCTGCAAATAATAACTCTAAGCTCATTCTCGGTGATTCAATTACAACATTATCTATTTTACCAGTTTCAGAATTCCATATAATATCATTTTGTATTATGATGAAGCCCTCGTTAATTTCTATAGGCTTATCCGCAGGAAGTTGAAGCAAAATATTTAGATCGATATCGCTCTTACTAATGCTATATTGCGTTGCATCCTTTTTATTATGAATTGTAGGTACTATTTGAATTGTTTTCATTTTAAAATTATTGATTTAGTAATTTAATTTGCTAATGGTTTATGAAAGTTTTATTTGAAATATATCCTTTTTGTTTAAAGAGTTAACAAGTCTGTATAATTGATATAATGGCCGTTATATAGTCAAATGTTTCAATTGACGTTAAAAGTTTGAAACAAAAACAAATAATCATTATGAAAAAAATTAAGTTAGACGGAAAATTAAGTCTTAACAAAGAAACTGTTTCAAGATTAATGATGAACAAATGAAAAGAATCAATGGAGGATTTACTTCATTTGCTTGTTCTATTATTTTTGTGGAGGTGGTGGTGCAACAAGAAATTGCCCTCCAGTAGGAACTGCGGGATGTCCAACTCAGGTTAATTGTCCTACACAAGGACTTGATTGTGAGAGTCAGAATGGGTCAGTTTGTCAATCAGCATGTAATGGGAATTACTGTCCATAAATAAGAAATTCATAATTATTGAGATAGCTTCATAGAAGCTATCTCTTTGATTAAAATATTTGGTTATGGTCTAAAAAATATATTTATTTACCACATAGGTTATTTGAATTACATAGCGGTTTTATAGAAATTTTACATTTTACACATAGCATTTTGACTATGTAAACTTATGCAGAGTAAAGCGACTTTATACAAAATAGTTGACATTTGCTTTCTATTTGGTTTACATATAATAATTAGACTAAAACCAAATATTTAATTCGTTGTAATTTTTTTCTATAATTTTTATAATCATTTGTTATTAATAAAAACAATTAAAGGGCATTTCAAAATAAAAGTTTACAAAAAAAACTTGATACAGCTTATCTTAAATTTCTAAGGATAAGTAATAATAGAGAATTAATATTTTTTTAAATCTTTTCTTTTTTAAAAATAAGTATACTAATAGATGAAACAAACACTAGAAAATAAGACTAAAGAAATTGTAGCTTTAATTTCAAATTATGATTTTAATAACTTAAGTATCCTTTCAGGAAATACAGGTTCTTTATTTCTATTAAGTTATTATGCTGAATTTACAAAAGATGAAAAATATTTAGAGAAGGTAGAGGAAATTATTCTTCAAACATATAATAAAATTCAAAATGGTGAATATTATATTAGTTTTACTTATTCCAATGGGATAACAGGCTTTCTTTGGGCTATTAATAACTTAAATGAATCTGGTTATATCGATATTGATTTGAAAGAATATTTTGGTGATGTTATTCCATTAATTTATGAATTCATATTTGAAAAAATTGAAGAAGGAGACTTCGACTTTCTTCATGGAGCACTAGGTCCTGCGGGTTTTTTATTAGACACTATAGATATATTCCCAAATAATATTGAGGTAATAAAAGTGTTTAATAAACTTTTATTAGAAAAAGGAGTTTATAATGAGTCTTCAGAAACATTGTATTTTACTTCAAAGGTTATAAAAAATGATAATGAATATGAAAAAGTAATAAACTTAAGTTTGTCACATGGAATGGCAGCCATAATTCACTATCTAACTCGATGTTTAACTATTCCTGAAATAAAGTCTAATGAGTTAGTAGTTGCTCTTAATCAAATTATCAAGTTTTATAAAGTTCATCAAAATCCTACTGAATATAATAAAAGTTATTTTCCATCATGGGTAGCACTTCATGACCATAAGGCTTCAAATAGTAGAATGGCTTGGTGTTATGGAGATTTAGGTATTGGACTAACTTTATACAAGGCAGGAGAAGTATTAAATGATTTGTCACTTAAAAATTATGCTTATGACGTACTTAAACATTCAACCTATAGAAAAGTACCTTTTGAAGAAAATATAGTTGAAGGCAATTTTTGTCATGGTAGCTCTGGGTTAGTTGAAACTTACAGATCAATTTATCAAATAACAATGATGAAGTGTTTTTAGATGCCTCAAATTATTGGTTACAAGTAACACTTGACTTAGCAGTTCATGAAGATGGTTATGCAGGATATAAAACCTATAATGGATTACATAAAGAATATCATAAAGATTGTTCACTACTTGAAGGAGCAACTGGAATCGCTTTAGTATTTCTAGAAACATTGTTAGAAAAACCATTACCATGGAAAAAATCCTTGATGCTTCTTAATTAAATATAAATGCCTTATGAAATACGGAATATTAGATTTTGGCACAATATCACCTAATTCAAATGCTATTTCTACAATACATGAAACTATAGAGTTAGTTCAACTTGCCGAATCGTTAGGATTTACAAGATATTGGTTAAGTGAGCATCATGATGAAGGAGTAGCTTGGAAAAGTCCCGATATTATTTTGCCATTATTGGCAGGTTATACCGATAAAATTAAAGTTGGTGCAGCAGGAGTACTTGTTGGTTTAAATGCACCAATTAATACAGCTTATCATTATAAGTTGTTAGCTAATTTATATCCTTCAAGAATTGATTTAGGACTAGCAAAAGGCACTGCCGAATCTCATAAATGTGCTGAGCTGACTGATGGTGCTGATTGGCAGAAAAATTTTAAAGATTATAATTCAAGAGTTAAAAAAATTAAAACTTTAATGAATGATGAGGTTGATAATATTATACTTCCACCATGTAAAGGAGTAGCACCAGATATTTGGATTTTATCGACCAGTTCTTCAAGTATCGACTTTGTAATTGAAGAAAATTTCAATTTTTCACTTTCACTTTTGCATACTTTCGACTATCAACCATCACCTAACATTATTAAGGAATTAAAGCAAAAATATTTTAATAAGAATAAATTCGAACCTCAAATAAATATTGCTGTTAGCGCTTTTTGTAGTAATGACAAAAAAAGAATTGATGAAATTAAAATAAAAACCAAAAATGTTAAATTGAATTATGCAGGTAGTCCAGATGCTTTTTTAGATTTTATTCAAGAATTAGCAAAAAGTTATGAAGTTGATGAAGTGATTATTTTGAATTTGGGAGAAACCATAATAGAAAAACAAAATTTAATGCATGCTCTAAAAAGCGAAGTGTCAACTCAACAAGTGTATTATTAATTTTACTACTAAAAAATGGAGAATAAAAAATTATCCACCCCTAGTTTGAGGTTTGTTTCTAAGTTTGTTTATAGTAAAACCTTTATTTCCTTTTATGCAATCTAAAGTTGATGATTTGTTTTCAGAAGCTATATATTTAACTTCGCCATCATTAAGAAAAGAATATGAAAAATATATTTCTGGTGAGATTATTAATGAAAAAGAAATAAAAAAACTAAAAATTGCATACTATAAATACCAAAGTCGATCTAGTTTTCGCTGTACACCTTTTGGATTATTCGCGGGTTTAGGAACAGGTGTTTTTTCTGATAAAAATGATGTTACCGTAAATTCAAATCCTAAAAAATGTTTGAAAAGAAGAACACGTTTGGATATGAATATCATTTGTAATCTTGCAAAAGAATTATCGAAAAAAGATTGTATAAGACCATATTTGATTTTTTTTCCAAATTCTAGTTTATATCAAATGGATTCTTTTTACCGCTATGTAGAATACTATTACGCTGGTAACCAACGCATACATAAAATAAGTAAAGTGGATTTTTCAGAATATCTACAAACACTTTTAGACTCTTGTATAAAAGGCAAAAAAGAAGAAGAATTGATTCAATTATTAATGTCTTTAGAAATAGATTATGAGGAAGCGGCTAACTTTATTAAAGAACTTATTGATTACCAATTAATAGTTAGTAATTTAGAACCTACTGTTACAGGTATTGAATTCTTTGATGTTTTAATCAATTTAATGCAAAAATACAATTGGAATATCCATCAAAGGAACTACAAGAATTAATTGATTCTCTTGTAGAAATTGAAAAAGTCTTAGAAAATATTGATACTAATATTACTAATGATGTGGCTTTATATGAAAGAATATACCTATTAATTAAAAATAAAATTGGTGAAATTCCCGAAAAAAATCTTTTTCAAACCGATTTATATTTTAATGCAAAGCAAGCTATTCTTGATAGCTCAATACAAGAAACTATTAAAGATACAATTGCATTTTTAAATAAAATTACTCCTTCAAATTCTAATCCTAATTTAGAGATATTCAAAAAAAACTTTTTAGAACGTTATGAAGATATTGAAATTCCTCTATTACAAGCATTAGATGTTGAAAATGGTATTGGATACATTGCTAAAGATACTTCTGGAGTAAACGATTTAATAGATGATTTAGCTTTTCCATTATCATATAGTGATTTTGAAATAAGGTGGTCTGCCTATCAAGAAACTATTTTTAAAATTTTGCTTAAAGCATATAAAGAAGAAGCAACATGTATAACATTAACAACTAAAGATTTTGATAACATTGATTTTACAGATAATAACTTACCTCATTCAATGGCTATTAAATTTGATTTAATAGATGCTAGTTCAGGAAAAATAAATCTTGAAGGAATTGGAGGCGCTTCTGCTACTTCATTGTTAGGTCGTTTTGGTCATGGGGATGAAAATCTATTAGAGATAATTAATGAAATTACCCAACATGAAGTAAATCGTGCTCAAGGTAGTATCTTGGCTGAAATAGTTCATCTTCCTGAAAGTAGAATTGGAAATATCCTTTCACGTCCAACAATTAGAGATTTTGAATTACCTTATCTTGCAAAATCAAGTGTTCCTCAAGATAATCAAATTGAAATTTCAGATCTATATGTGTCAATTCAAAATGGGAATATTATTTTAAGAAGTAAAAAACGGAATAAACAAATTATTCCTAGACTTGGGAATGCTCATAATTTTAGCTTTAATGCATTACCAGTTTATCAATTTTTATGTGATTTACAAACACAATATTATACTAAACCAGCGCTGTATTTTAATTGGGGTAATTTAGCCTCTCAATTTACGTTCCTACCAAGAGTGGAATATAAAAATGTTATTTTAAAAGCGGCAACCTGGCAACTTAATGCTAAGGATTTTGAAGAATTAACTAATAAAAATAACGAATCTAAACTAAATACTGTTTTTAATGATTTTGTAAAAAAGTTCAAATTGCCTCGATTTTTTGTTTTAGCAGATGGAGATAATGAACTTTTGATAGACTCAAATGACGAAATTGCAATTCTAGCTTTTGTTGATTCTTTAAAAAATCGTAATTCAGTTCAATTAAAAGAAATACTTTACAATATTGAAATGCCATTTATAAAAGATGATTCTGGGAATTCTTTTACAAATGAGTGTATTGCTATTTTATTAAATGATGGAAAAGAAACACCTCTTCCTGATTTAGATAAAATTAATAAAATAGTACAAAATGAAATAGCTTCAAACTATTTGCCTGGAAATGAATGGTTGTATTTTAAAATATATAGCGGTGTAAAAACAGGAGATTATATTTTAACCGAAAAAATATTACCACTAGTAAATGATTTATTAAATGATGGAAGTATTCAAAAATGGTTTTTTATACGATATTATGATACAGATAACCATATTCGATTTAGAGTTCAACTTAAGAACAATGATGAGTCAGATATAGTTTTAAAAAAATAAATGAGGAATTATACTCTTTGTATGAGCAAAATTTGATAGCCAAAATTCAAATTGATGTATATAAAAGAGAAGTATTTAGGTATGAAATAGATAAAATAGAGATTACAGAAGATTTATTCTTTTCTGATAGTGTTTTTTGTGCTCAAGCCATTAGTATGCTAGACTCAGAACAAGGAAATCAACTAAGATGGCAAATAGCCGTTAGAGGAACCGTTAAATATTTAGATGATTTTAATTTGACTCTTGAAGAAAAAGTAACGTTTTGTGAAAAAGTAGCTGAAAATTTTTTCAATGAAAATAATGGTAACCCTCAATTTAAAAAACAATTGAATGATAAATATCGAAAACTAAGAAATTCAATTGAAGATTTAATGGATTTTGAAAGAGATATTAATAGAGAAATTGTACCTATACTTCAATTATTAGAGGATAGAAGTGATAGAAATAAATCAATTGTTGAAAAATTAGAATTAGATAAAAATTCTGAAAAGTTTCACAAATTATTATTTAGCTATATACACATGATGCATAATAGACTGTTTATGGCTAATCAAAGAAAAGCAGAATATATTGTTTATGAATTATTAGCAAGACATTACAAATCAGTTTTAGCTAGGAAAAAATATATGCCAATACAAAATTTTAAATCTCAGTTAGTATGAAATTTCTGGAAACTTAATTAATAACTCTTTCATACAATGAAAGATATATGATATTGTTGCAACGATAGTCAAAAAACTCAATTGACTTAAAATATTTGAGATTTAATTAATAGTAATCAATTAAAAAATGAAAAAAATTAAATTAAACAGTAAATTAAATTTAAACAAAGAAACAATTGTAAAATTGAATGATGCACAAATGAAAAAGCTACAAGGAGGGGCATTTACCGGAGATCAAGTAAATGTATATAGTGAAAGATTTTGTAATACGAACTTAGCTTGTCCTGCAAGTGATACTTTTTGTCAAACAGATTACAATTGCGCAACAAAATATTTTTGTGTTCCTCCTGTGACAAAATAGTTTTTTAAATAAAATTTTAAAAAAGTCTTATGTGCTTTTTTGAATGATTCATAAAGATAGCTTTGAATAAAATTAAGGCTATCTTTTTTTATTTGTAAGGATTTTTAATTTTAAATAATGTAGAACTAAACTTCTTAATGAAAATGGTTTACATCTTTGTATTTTGTAAAAATTATATAAATTTAGTTACTTTTAAATATATTTTACTGTCTAATATAAAATGAGGACTTCTGTTTTTTTTGAATTTAAGCTTTTATAATATTTTTGTTAAACTTTTAATTAGTAATATGAGAAGTTGTATCATTATTTTCTGTTTATTTATTTATTCGTTTCATTTTGCTCAACAATCTAAATATTTGAGTGATGATGAATTTTTAAAATTAAAAAGTAAAAACTAGGTCTTTTTTTTATTCAGATAGAGATAGTTGTATCTTTTATATACACAAAATTGAACAATCAAAAAACAAACTTCATCTTGCCTTTGCTAAAGGTGCTATGACTAATGTTTTATCTATTAATGGAGAATTTGAAAAAGCAGAAAAGTATTATAATGAGGCTTTAATGCTATTAAGTTCTTCAAAAACAACTAAAGATGGAATTGAGGCTGAAGCGTTTGTTTATTGGTATGGAGGTAATTTTTATTTTTATCAAAAGCAATTTTCAAAAGCTTTGGAGGAATATTTTAAAGCTAGAAATTTTTCATTAGAGTTAAAAGAAGAAAATCAAGCTAGTATGATAGATTTA
>JAAURU010000168.1 GCA_012032075.1 Flavobacterium sp. | reverse complement strand
CCAAGTTCAAAAGCAGAGAGAGAAAGGAACTAGCATTCCGAACAGTCTTAATTGACCAATGACAAGGATTTAGCTTTTATCTTTCTCTTTCTTCTGTTGAAATAAATTTATAAAATTTTCAAAGAACTTCCTTTTGCAAACATAGGATGACAAAAAAGCAAAGATATAGTGGATAGCGAGGCTTTTTTTCAACTGGAATGATTGTTTTGTGCTTCTAATAATTATTGTAACAATTTGTTTTTAAACTAATGGTTCTATGGAGAAGAAATCTATTTTAGTTTGTTTGAAATTTCGCATTCTATTTAAAACAGCATTTCCATTGTTAGAACCATCTGAATTGGTGTTGCCTTCGATAGTTTCGATTACATCACCTTGAACTCCAATTATAATACCTGTATGATACCAATCGAAAGTTGATTTTTGAATTAAGAATATATCTCCAGGTTTAATTAGTGAAGGATTATTTCTCGCTGTTTGATATCGTGTTAGTAGGTTTTTTTGAAGACCGGTTGACCCAACTGTATCGCAACTGTAGGTTAATGGTATTAGGTTTTTTAAAGTTTTTTCCTTGAATTGAAGCCGCTTGATCGATAATGGCTTGGACAAAACCCATGCACCAAAACCATGATGTGCCTTCATTGCCATCCATATAAGCACGAACCCATGGGCCAGAATTGCTTTGGTTTCTAATAACTAATTCGAAAGGGTTGTTTTGTGCATGATTTTTTGCTGTATTTACAACTAATTCCCGAAGATTATTTCCTGAAATGTTGTTTTCAAAAGCTCTTTTGAGTGGTGTAACTAATATATCAAATAGATTAGTATCTACAATTCCTGTTTGTTGTAAACCATTAGCTTTTTGAAAATTGATTACGGCTTGTTCTGTAGCTGGTCCAAAATCTCCATCTATTCCTGTTGCTGTTCCTGCATTTGGGTTTTGCATGGCAAAGAGTGTTAACCAGGATTGGATTTTCTCTACGTCTTTTTTAGTATTAGTTCCAAATCTTTTTTGGGTGTTGCTAATACTTAGTTCTTTAAGGTATGATTGTTTTTGCATGACTGTAAATTTTAGAGTATAAAATTAGTCAATGCAATTTGTTTTTAGTAGGGGTAAAATCCTGTTTTTAGAGGGGAATTGTACTGAAAATGAAGTGGTTGCTTTGTTTTTAGCCTTTGATTTCTACTTGTAAGTGTCTTTATAAAAGTTCCGCATGCCTTTTCTAAAGTTCCGCATTTGTTTTTGCAATTTTACAATGCGTATTTACTTTTTTACTATTCGTTTTTAGAAATTCCCCATTGATTTTTACATTTTTACGATGTGTATTTACTTTTTACTTGTAATTTCATCATTAAATCGGTTTGTTCGTCATTACCTAATTTGAAGAGGTGTTTGTTGAAAACTATAAATCCATTTTTAGTGTAAAATTGAATTGCTTTTTTGTTTTCTTCCCAAACGCCCAACCAAATATATTCTACTTTTTTTTCTTTGGCTATTTGTAAAGCTTTTTCATATAGTAATTGTCCAACTTTTAAACCATGAAATTCTTTTAAGACATAGATGCGTTCAATTTCAAGTGCTTTGCTATCTTTTAATTCGGTTTGAGAAGAACCAAAGTTTATTTTTAAGTAACCAATAACATTGTCGTTAAAAGTGGCAAAGTAAAAATTGGAATCTGTGTTATTGAGTTGGGTTTGTAGGTAGTCAATAGCAAATTCTTTTTCTAAATAGGTTTTCATGTTTTCCTCTGAATTGACTTCTGCAAAGGTTTCATAGAAGTTTTTTTTGCCTACTTCTTGTAGTTGGTGAATTTGGTTGTGGTTTATTTGTGTTATTTGGATTTGTTGCATGTTATAAAGATATCATCCCTAACGGGATTTTATTCGGAGATTTTTTTTAGTTACCGATATTTTATCCCTGACGGGATTTTTTTGTTACCTATATCTTATCCCTAAAGGGATTTTGTAAATTTTTGCTTCTTTTTTATTGAGTATAAATTTCCAATTTAAGTTATCGGTAATGTTTTGTATTTTTCAAGATATTTTAATCCCTTTAGGGATAGAATATAGGTTGCTATTTTGTAATCTTTATGATGAAATCCCTTTAGGGATGATATTGATATATTATCTATGAAGAGATTTTTGTTCTTCTAACCAATCTAGTTGAGATTCAATTCTTTCTAGGATTTTTTTATCAGCATCACCATGAATGTCTCTAATTTCGTTTTTAGGATTTATAGTTTCTTTTTCTTCTTTGAATTCATTAATTCTTAGATTAAAAAGTGCTTGTCCAAATCTTAGACTTTCATTTTTACTCAGATAATCAGAAATATGTTCAATGATTTTTTGATGTTCTTTTTTCATTCTTTTGGAATATATTTATAATCCTACAACCCTTTAAAAACCTTCTGGAATAATTTCCCCACAAGAGGAATAGGTTGCATTTCTCCTCTTATTGCCGAAAATATTCCAAAAACCCATAATATGGAGAAAAATATCCAGAAAGAAACATAAATTTGAGTAGAACTGAAATTTGATATCAATAAGCCAATTGAAATGAATGATATGGATAAACCTAATGATTGTCTGATATGAAAACTAGCAAATTTATTTTTATCTTCTGCATTCATAGTTAAAGCTATTAAGACACCAACCATCATTATATAGCTTACTATGGCAGTTGTTTTCCCTTTTTCAATGTCAATATCGTTGTTCATGGTCTATTTTATTTGTTGTTCCTTATTTGATGTTAGTTGAGTTTCTTCCTTCTTAAACCACCAATTTCCCATTATTATAAATCCCATACACTTTTCCTTTCGTTTTTTGTCCTAGGAAGGCTGAGTTTTTGGATCTGGAAAGGATGTTTTCTTTGGTGAAAGTTCCTTCTGTATTTGGTGTGAAGAAAGTAAGTTCTGCTTTTGCGTTGATTTCGATTTTATTTTGGGGTAACCCAAAAATACTTTTGGCATTCGTTAATTTTTCTATTACAATTTCTAGGGGTAAAATGGTTGCTAAAGTTCCAAAAGCACTTTCTAAACCAATGGTTCCGTCTTTTGCCATGTCGAATTCTAATTTCTTATGTTCGATGTCTAAAGGATTGTGATCGGAAGTGATGCAATCTATTGTTCCATCTATTACTGCTTCTAGTAAGGCTTTTCTGGTGGCTTCATCACGCAATGGTGGTGCAACTTTATATCTAGAATCGAAACCTGATAGGATTTCTTCGTTTAAAACCAAATGATGTACTGTAACGCTACAAGTGACTTGTAATCCTTTGGCTTTAGCTTCTTTGATTAATTGTATCGATTTTTGAGTGGAAATCGTTGGAATATGTAATTTTCCACCTGTATATTCTAGTAAAAATAAGTTGCGCGCTATGTGTAATTCTTCTGCTAATGTTGGAATTCCTTTTAATCCTAATCTTGTGGAAACAATGCCTTCGTTGATAATACCTTTTCCTCTTAACGAACTGTCTTGGCAATAACTAATGACTAATCCATCGAAATCATGAACGTATTGTAAGGCTATTTTTTGAATATTCGCATCCTGAATGGATTTGTTGTAATCTCCAAATGCGATGGCACCAGCATTTTTCATGTCGAATAATTCCGCTAAATCTTGTCCGTCACTGTTTTTTGTTAGTGCTCCAATTGGAAATAGGGAAGTAGCTTGGTCTTTTGCTTTGTCTAAAACGAATTTTACATATGATTGGTTATCGATTATTGGAGTACTATTAGGTTGCAAAGCTATGGCTGTGAAACCACTTTTTGCCGCTACTTGTAAACCATTACTTATAGTTTCACGGTCTTCATAACCTGGTTCTCCAAAAGAAACGGATGAGTCAAACCAACCTTTAGAAACATGTAAATTTTCCTTTTCTACAACTGTTGCGTTTTCAGGTGTTGCAATTTTTTTTGCAATTTCAGTAATGATTCCGTTTTCAATTTTAATATCAACGGTTTGGTTGTGAAACGAACTGTTTTTATCTAGTATAGTTGCTTGTTTAATTAAAACGGTTGTCATTTTACAAATTTTTGGATTAGTAGTTCAATCAATAAAAATAGGAAAGTTCCCATGATAAACCATTTCCATAAAGCAGTATCGGTGCGTTTTGAATGTAAATCGTTTAAAACGGTTTCCACGTTAGTTACAGTAGTGGTTTTATCAAATAATGATGCGTTTGTATTGCTTAAATCGCTTTCGGTTCTTGGATAATTAAAGCTAATTTCCTGAATGGAATTTTTAGCTTGCTTGATATCATAATTCCCAGATTTTGTGGGATAATCTCCAAAAGCCAATTTTACTTTGGTATTCACAATTTGCTGTTGTGGAATGAAACTATTTTCTGTATTAGAAACACTCACTACTTCATCTTTCGAGAGAATAGCATCAATAATAAGGTTTTCGTTTTTACCAATGGTAAAGGTGTTGGTTTTCGAATTATTTTTGGCTTGTGCCATATTATAAAACGTAGGTACAATTAAAGGAGAATTCTGAAAGTTGGAATTTTGCTTGTTTATTGGAGCTGTAAAAATGTACAGGTTCCCAATTTTATTTGAAACAGAAAAAGTAAAATTATTATTGTCTTCATATTGAAGTATAGGCAAACCGTTTCCAGAAGTGGTAAAGGATTTATTGACTTTAGGATATTGGAAATTAGTCACCTTTTTTTCAAACACGTTTTTATATAAAGGATGATTGAAACTAATTTTTGTTATTTGTTTTTCGGTTTCAGTTGTATTTAGAAATTGTAATGAACCAAAGTTTTTACAGAAGCTATTTAAGTTTTGAATGCTATTTTCTTGAGAAGGAATCAAAATGATAGTTCCTCCTTTAGTATAAAATGAAAGTAGGGTAGTGCTTAAAGCTTGCGGAATTTCAACTATTTCATTAAGAATAATGGTTTGTTGGTTTTCAATACTATTGTAATTCAGTTGAGCCAATTCGGTATTGGTTACTACAAACTCATTTTCGGTTAGGATTTTATTTAGGAATTTGTTTTTTTCTGATGTACCAATTATAATTACGTTTTGTTTTTCAGGTTTTGAAATACTAAAATAAAAATCATTGTCATATTGCAAACTATTGTCTTGCAAGGTTACTTTTCCATGAAAAGCGGCTTTTGGAATATTGATTTTCAGTTCTTTTTCAGTTCTGTCAAAAGTAACTTGTGATTTAGCAATTAAAGCGTCTTTATTATAAACGGCTACTGGAATCGCTTCCGTCGTTTCACCGTAGGATTTTAAATCAATTTTAATTTCGTAAAAAGCATCTAAAACTTGAGTTAAACTTACATTTTCAATACTAATATTGTTTTTATTTTCTGCTTTTGGATTGATAAAATAGATTTCGTTTTCCTTATTTAAGGCTTCTAATTTCTTAGAATTCGTTCCAATGGCATCAGTGATAATGATATAATCTTTCTTTGTGTTTGGCTTTTTCGAATGGACTTGCGTTAGTAAATAATCTAATTCAAACGGAAGCGCTGAATACTCTAATTTTTGCAATTCGTTTTGAATGGTTTTGCTATCAACATCCCAAAAAGTGGCATCATTTGTTACCAATGAAAAAGTTTGATTTTCTGGAAAGGATTCTAAAATTTCTTGAATACTTCTTTTTAATAATTCACCTCGACTTCCTTTGGCTTGCATGGAAAAAGAGTTGTCTAATAAAACGATTAATTCGTTGTCTTTGCTTTTCGCTTCTTTTGCGTTGAAAAAAGGTTGGGCAAAGGCCAAAATTAATAACGCTAACAATAACAAACGCGTTGCTAATAACAACCATTTTTTAATGGTGCTACTTTTTCGAGTTTGTTGCTGAAGTTGACGAAGGAGTTTTACGTTAGTAAAATATTCTTTTTTGAAGCGACGTAATTGAAATAAATGGACTAAAATTGGTATGACCAATAGGAACAGAAAGTATAAAATATCAGGATGTTTAAACTGCATGTATTTTTAGGTTTATTCAAATGTTTTATTAGCCCAAGTAAAAAAATCAGATAAAGAGAAGACCATAATATTTGTTTCTTTATTTTTTTCTGAAATATAAAGTTTTTCTTTTACTGCTTTTTTTAACCAAGTTTTTGCTCCTTTTTTAAAACCGTCTCCGTCAATTAATATCATCACATCTTTTTCAGGCATAGCTTCAATAGAATTTAGATATAAATATGGTAATTTTTCATCAACTGAACCCGATCTTTGTTGCCATTTACATTCTATTCTAATCCTTAAATTATATTTTTCAGAAATTAATAAGAATTCTGTATAACCTTTATGACCATAAATTGTATCAAACGGAACGTTTTTTAGAAGTATTTCTGAACCATAATTTTCTTTATTTTTTTCCCAAATCCTATACATTTCTATTTCAAATCCTTTATTTGAAAGTACAGTTAAAACAGCTATTTCTAACTGATTTCCAGAAATATTTGCATTTTTTCCTTTTGCCATTTTAGTAATTTCTAACAACTATTTCTTTAATTGATTTCCTTTTTGTTGGGTCTGAATTTATCGAACGCTTAGCATCTACTTTTGTAATATTAAAATTTGAGTACAAAAGTTTCAAAAAAATTATCGTCTGGATTTGTGTTTTTTGGATCGGAATTACTTAACATTACTTTATGACCTAGTTTGTCCAAATCAATAAATAATCCTGCTAATTGGAGTTGCTCATCATCTTCAAAGTTATATTTACTGTATGCTGTAAAACTAGAAGTATCACTTATTGGTCTGTAAGGAGGATCAAAGTATATAAAAAGAATCTTTTTTTTAAATCATTTTTAACTTCTCTAAAATCAGCTTTTTTTATTGTAGCAAGCTCTAATAGTTTAGAAACATTCAATAAATTTTGTTCATCTACAATATTTGGGTTTTTATATTTTCCTTGAGGAGTATTAAACCCTCCTTTAGAATTAAATCTAAAAAGACCATTAAAGCATGTTTTGTTTAAAAAAATTGTTTGCGCAACTCGAGGAATCCAATTTTCTGAATATTTTTCATAATCTATGTTAAATCTTGAATGATTATATGATTCTCTCAATTCATAGTAAAACTCTTGTTGTTTCTTTTCTGAAAGATTTTTGTATAGTTTATCGTATTTAGATAAAAATTCTAAAAGTTTATTTACATCTTTTTGAATGATTTTGTAAGTTAGTATAAGTTCATCATTAATGTCATATAAAAAAGCATTCTCTACTTCATAGTTTTGTACAACATCAAAAAAAACGGCTCCACCACCTACAAAAGGCTCGTAATAATTTTTTATTTTTCCATTTTTTAACTCTACAGGATAAAGATTTTCAAATTGAGTTAAAAGTTGTCTTTTACCACCTACCCATTTAAGAAAAGGTTTTGCTCCAAGCCTATACTCATAGAATAAATCTTCTACTTTTTTATTTCTTCACTATTGTTTTTATAAGTCATAGAAATTCATTTATTATTCTATCTAAAATAAATATTTTCAAAAATACAAAAAGGAAATGGTTTTTGCTTAAAAGAGTGAAGTGGAAGTTGATTATTTTTTAACTGCTATATTTTTTGACACAGATTTCACAGATTAGCACAAATTTATCTGTGCTAATCTCTGAAATTTGTGTTTATAAGTAAGTTATTCGCTTTTTGAGATTCCGAAACAAGTTTGGAATGATAAAATGGTTTATTCTTTCGACTTATTTTTTCCGTTTTTAAAACG
>JAAURU010000167.1 GCA_012032075.1 Flavobacterium sp. | reverse complement strand
AGAAAGGAATATTAGTTGCTACACTTTTGATGGCTTCAATTAATTTTTTCAAAGAAGAATTTTTCATAATATAGCCTAATGCTCCTGCTTCTTTCATTTGACAAACAGCTTCTTCCTGATCAAACATACTAAAAGCAATTACTTGTATAGTTGGATACTCTTTTTTTATCACTCTTGTAGCAGCAATACCGTCACATTTAGGCATTCGTATATCCGTTACAACAACATCTGGCTGCTTTATTTTTACCAATTCAAGCAACATTTCACCATCTATGGCTTCTCCCACAACTTCAATGGTTTCCTCATATTCTAATGCTAATTTAATTCCATCTATTAAAGCCTGATGATCTTCTGCAATTACAATTCGTATCATAGTGGTAATTCAATTATGATGGTTGTTCCTCTTCCTCTTTTTGTGTCAATTGTAAAAGTGCCTAATAATTGTTCCACTTTTCGTTCCATATTCTTCAATCCTATGCCATCGTTTTCATTAATTTTATTTACATCAAAACCTTTCCCATTATCTTCTACCATCACGTTTATATCATTATCGTATTGGTTCAAATAAATATTAACTTCACTAGCATTTGAGTGTTTAAATACAATTTGTTGCCAATTCTTGAATAATTCTAAATAATAAAACCTCAACTGTATTCTCTATTCTATTTTTTAATCCAGAAGGAATTACATTGAATATAATTTTATGAGGAACAGACATTTTTTCTGCCATCTTTTTAACAGCTAATAACAATCCTTCTTTACCAATTACACCAGTATTCTTTAGATGTGAAATATTTCGCACCTCTGCATAAGCTTCATCAATAATTTGATTTGTTTTAGCATATAATACTACATTTTTTTCTTGTTCATTCAAGGTTTCAAAATTAATTTTTAACGTAGCCAGTAAACTTCCTAAATTATCATGTAATTCATCTGCTATCTTTTGTCGCTCTTTTTCTTGAACTGCAAGCATTTTATCAATTTCATTCAATTGGTTTCTTTTATTTGACTTTCTAATTTATTAACTTTCAATTGTTTTTTGTTTGCTCAATAATTTTTTTTCTACTCATTATATTTTTAAAAGATAATAAACCTATACTAACTGACAATAGAAGTAAAATAATGATAATGATAATCGTTATTTTGCTTTTAAAATTTATCTGCTTTAACGCTCTATTCTCCTTTTCTTTTTCAACCGTTTTATACTTAGCATCTATATCAATTATGGCTTTGTTTTGTTCTTTTTCATCTAAAATGTTTTGGAAGACTTTTTGCTTTTCTATGTATTCAATTGCTTTTTTATAATCTTTATTTTCTTTATAAGCATTCGCCAAAAAACCATAAATAATTTCTTTGTTTTTATTCTTAAACTCCTTTACTGAAATGGAATCTGCTTTAAGAAAACTGTCAATTGCTTTATTAAACTCTTTCTTTTTAGTAAAAACAACTCCTCGGTTAATATAGATGTATGAGATGTATTCATTGAGACTATTTTTATTGTAAACTTTTAGCGCTTTATCATAAAAAAATAAGGCAGAATCTAATTTTAAGATAGCATCAGAAGCGTAAGTGGCTCCAATATTTTGCATAATTCTAGCACCATAAACTTCATCATTTTGTTTTTCATTCTCATTCAATGCTTTAAAAAAATAGTCAATCGATAACTTTGGATTGGAATTGTAAAAAGATTTACCCAGTTGCATATATCCTTCACTTAATAACTTAGCATCTTGAGCAGTTTTAGCATAATCTAAAAACTCTTTAATATAGATATTATAATCAATTTTATTGTTTTCAATAGCCAATAATAAAGAAACCATTTCAATATTAATTTGAGCTACTTTTGAAACACTATCTAAGATTATGTATCTCTTTTTTGCTTCTAAATAATTTTTATATGCCATATTATCTTCGTTAATTAACTTATGATAATTGGCTTTCAAATACTCAAAATCTGCTTTTTCATTATAGGATAGCTGATTACTTTTAATACCATTAATTATCGTTTTTGAAGAATCAATAGCAACATGATTAATAGTCTTTTTAAGTGCTTCCAATTGCTTGTTTTGACCAAATGAAAAAGCAACAATGAAAATTGCTGCTGTAAAAAGTAATTTATTTTTGAAGCTAAACATTAAGAACATCCTTCAAAAG
This sequence comes from Flavobacterium sp., assembly GCA_012032075.1. Lineage (GTDB taxonomy): Bacteria > Bacteroidota > Bacteroidia > Flavobacteriales > Flavobacteriaceae > Flavobacterium. Next base: position 5,534 of record JAAURU010000167.1, on the reverse strand, counting down.
TAAGTACACCACCATTACCAACTTTAGGTTCTTCAATCAAATCAAAAGTTGGAAATTTGGTAAACTATCTTGGAAAATTTTTAGTTCCTTTTCATCTCCATAAAATGAATCATCATGAAAGCACATAAAATGAATTACATCACTTGATTTTAAATTAGAAAAATCTTTACCATTCTCCAGCTGCTTTAATTCTTTTAAGTTAATTGATTTGTTATCTACTTGAATCTTATTTATCGGTCCTTCAAACTCTGTTAAGTCATTATTTGGTCCATTTTCAACAATTAATACACCTAATATACCATAATAATTCGGATTAGATATGTTATAATATTTTACATATTTATAAACTCCTTCTTCTAGTTGAGGCAACATTGTTTTTACTTCCACCGATTTTGTTTCTACATTTATTTTTCCACAAGACTGATACGTTTTCATAGATATAAGTTTTAAATTTCAAGCTAAATTAAGTATCTAAAATAGTAAAAAAATCACTAACTGTAGGTAATTATTTTCAACTAATTAAAAATGTGAATAATGTAAATGAATGGTCAAAACTTATAATAAATACTTGTAACCTTTACATAACTTTATGCTTTAAAATAATTTATTAATACTATCTGGTTTAATAAATTTTATAAATTAAACATTAATCTCATTTCACTATGAAGGCTACAAAAATTATCGGAATCATTCTACTTGCCTTTTCAATTTACTTAGGCTATATAGGTGTTAATAAAGTTTCAAACAGCACTAATGAAGTAACCTTTTTAGGTATAGAAATAGATGCTTCAAACGAATCTGGACAAACAAAAGGATTTATTTTCTTAGGCTTAGCAGTTGCTTTATTTGCTGGAGGAATTGTTGCCTTAAAAAAATAAAAAGTTAACACTAATTTTACACGCTTAATAATTTAAAAACTTTAAGGTAAAGATTACTAAATAAATTAATGATTTTGAGGTAACAATTTGGTTATATGATAAAGGTATGTTTGTATTTAACAAGAAACATACTAAATGAAAACAAAAATTACTACATTAATCGTCTTTTTTATCTCTTTTTTACTCAAGCACAATTAACAACTACGGGTGATATTTCATTTATTGGCTTTAATGCTGATGGGAATGATGATGTTGCCTTTGTTACTTTTAAAGATATTCCTGCAAACTCAACCATTATTTTTTGCGATTCTGAATGGAATTCAACAAGTTTTGGAACAGATGAAGGTGACTTTACTTGGTCGTCTGGTCCTAACTTAATTCCTGCTGGAACAGTCATTGCTATTACTAATATTAGTACTGCTATTTCTCCTTCTATTGGAACAATCACAGTAAATAATGCTGGTGGATTATCAGCAACGGAAGATGCTCTTTTTGCTTTTTTAGGAACTTCACCTCGAACAGTAACTACAATGCTTGCAGCCATATCAAATGCGTCAATAGGTTTTGGTGATTTAACAAATTCTGGATTAACCATAGGTTCAACTGCAGTTTTACTTCCTGAGAGTACTGATAATAGGAAACTACAATGGCCCAAGAACAGGTTTAACAACAATGGCTTATTTAACGGCTATAAATAATATGGCTAATTGGCAATTAGAAAATACAAGTGCCAATGATAGTAATAATGGTACTGTTCCAGATTTACCATTCAATACAACCACTTTTAATAATCCAGTCACTACAGTTGCTTTTACTACAGAATTTAATGTAGTGAATGAAAACTCAGCTTCAGTTGACATTATTTTAGGTATTACTGAGCCTTCGTCTTCTTCAATTGATGTAATGCTAAACGTTTCTACAACAAATGGAACGGCTTCAATGGTAATCAATTTAGTTTTACTAATCAAACGATTACCATTCCTGCAAATGCTACAACACATATAGTAACTATTCCAATTACTAATAATACTGTTTTTAATGGTGATTCCTATTTTGTTTTAAATTTATCCAATCCAATGGTGCTTCACTTGGTACAATAACTCAAAAAACGGTATATCTACTTGATGATGAAAGCAATGCTCCTGTTGGGAACAGTTCTTTAGACATCAATTATTTAGCAAGTTATTTAGTAGATGCGGCTGGTTCAGCAGAAATTGTTGCACACGATCCTGTAACCCAACGTTTGTTTGTAATGAACTCTACTGCATCAAAAGTGGAAATTTTAGATTTTTCAAATCCTTTGGCAATTACAAATATCCAATCGGTAGATTTATTATCTTATGGAATTGGTGGAACCAGTATAGCAGTTAAAAATGGAATTGTTGTAGCAACTGTAGAAGGTGCCAATTTTACAAATGGTAAAGTTGTCTTTATGAATACCAATGGAGCTATAGGTTCTGTAGTAGAAGCTGGTGTTTTACCTGATATGGTAACTTTTACTCCTGATGGAACTAAAGTTATAACTGCAAATGAAGGACAACCAAACGATGCCTACACTATTGATCCAGAAGGAAGTATTTCAATTATAAATATAACAGGTGATTATACCTCAGTAATTCAAGCCGACGTTACCAATTTGAATTTTAATGCTTTTGATAGTCAATTAGCCAATTTAAGAGCAAATAATGTTCGTATTTATGGAGTAAACCCTTCCGTTTCAAGAGATGTGGAACCAGAATACATTACTGTTGCTGCAGATGGATTAACCGCATGGGTAAGTTTACAAGAGAATAATGCTTTGGCAACTATAGATTTGGTAAACAATCAAATTACAGCCATCACTCCTTTAGGTCTTAAAGATTTAAATTTAGCTGAAAATGCTTTTGATTCCTCAGATCAGTTTACAGGTATTTTTATGGGTAATTGGCCAGTAAAAGGAATGTTTATGCCAGATGCTATTGCTAATTATACAGTAAATGGAACAACTTATATAGTTACTGCAAACGAAGGAGATTCAAGAGATTATGGAGGTCTCTCGGAAGAAGTTAGAATAAGTAGCTCGAGTTATGTTTTAGATGCCTCGGTTTTCCCAAATGCTTCTTTCTTAAAAAAGAATATAAATCTAGGAAGATTAACTGTTAGTAATGCAACTGGTGATATTGATGAAGATGGTGATTTTGACGAAATTCATGTTTTTGGTGCTCGTTCATTTAGTATTTGGAATGCAACAACAGGAACTTTAGTATATGATAGTGGTTCCGATTTTGAAAGAATTACAGCTTCAGATCCTACTTTTGGTGCTTTGTTCAATGCAAGTAACGACAATAACAATCCAAAAAACAGAAGTGACAATAAAGGTCCTGAACCAGAAGGCATTACGGTTGCAGAAATTAATGGTGCTACTTATGCTTTTATTACTTTAGAAAGAACTGGTGGGTTAATGACTTATGATATTACAAATCCATTGGCTCCTATATTTGTTTCCTATAAAAACAGCAGGAATACAACTGCATTAGGTGGAGATTTAGGTCCAGAAGGTATTATTTATATTACTCCACAAGATAGTCCAACCGGGAAGGGATTAATAATTATGGCTAATGAGATAAGTGCTACTTTAAGTATGTATGAAATTACTAATGATGTCTTGTCTAATGAAAATTTTACACCTGAAACAAATTCATTTATTGCCTATCCAAATCCTGTAAAAAATGGTATGATTTATTTTACCAAACCTGAAACCATTAGTTTATACGATAATTTAGGCAGAAAAATTACAGAAAAAGTAGCTGCTTCAAATTTAGAAATGAATTATTCAAAAGGTGTTTATTTCATTCAAACAAAAAATGGAGTTACACAAAAAATAGTTATTGAATAGTTAAGATGCGTTTTTATTAATTCCAAAAAAGACCTTCCAATTTGGGAGGTCTTTTAATTTTCTATTTCAATGCTCCATTCCCCTTAAAAATAGTTTCAAAAAAAGAATGTGATATGGCAAAGCATTTTCCCAATATTCCCATGTGTGTGCTCCTGACCTTTCAGTATAATCGTGAGGTACTTTATTATAAACTAACCTTCTGTGTAATTCTCTATTGTTTTCAATTAAAAAATCATCTACACCACAATCTATTATAAGTGGTAATTTATTGTTTTTTATAACTTCTATTTTACCCAAAACGGCATATTTCTCCAATACTTCAGCTGATGAAATCTCGGTTCCTAAAATAGGAGTTATCAAAGGTTTCATTCGCTCTAAATTCTCAGGATTAAAAATAGTGCTCATATCTACCGCTCCACTCATGCTTCCAGCTGCACAAAAAAGTTCAGGATGTTTGCTTGACAAGTATAACGCTCCATGTCCACCCATTGAAAGTCCAGTAATTACTCTGCCTTTATTAGTAGCAATAGTTCTATAGTTCGCATCTACTTTCTGAATTACTTCTTGTGTGATAAAAGTTTCAAATTGACTTTCTTTACTTATTGGACTATCTAAATAAAAACTAAACGTCTCCCCTTCTGGTAATACAATTATAAGATTATATTGATCTGCTAAAGCAGCAACTACATTTTTAGTAGGTGTTTTCTTCAACCAATCTTGAAAATGTCCATAAGCTCCATGCAATAAATAAACAACAGGATAGTTTAATTTACTTTTCGAATAAGTAGTAGGTGTTACAACGGCAGTCTTTAAAGTTCGTCCCATTGATTTACTTACAATCTCAAGAGTATCCACTTTTGCTGCAAATAAAGTATTGGTAAGAAGTAAAAATAGTGAAAAATAGTTTTTCATGATATTTAGTTTTGTAATACAGTAAAGATAGTTTTTTAATCATTTCTTATAAAAACTTAAATGGATAAGATTTAGTAGTATCAAATAAGTGAGTGTTTTGTAAGAATTTCAAAAAATATTATAAGACAAAACCTAATTTACAGCAGTAAATTTGTTCTAACAAAAACAAATAGTAACATTTAAAATTTAACATTATGAAAAAAAATAGCTATTTTATCTACCAATTGGATTTGAGGAAATTGAATTAACATCACCAAAAGAAACCTTAGAAAAAAGAAGGTTGGCAAACCCACATTATAAGTCCAGAAACTGGAACTATTAAAGCTTGAGCATCGACTAACTGGGGAAAATCATACACAGTAGACAAAACATTAGAGGAAGCAAATGCTTCTGATTATAATGCTTTACTCTTACCAGGAGGTGTAATCAATCCAGATAGTTTGAGAACCAATGAAAAAGCGCTGCAATTTGTGAGACACTTTTTTGAAGAAGGAAAACCTGTAGCAGCAATCTGTCACGGACCACAAACACTAATTAGTCAGAAGTAGTTGAAGGAAGAAAAATGACATCCTATCCTTCAATTAGAAAAGATTTAATGAATGCTGGTGCAGAATGGTATGATAAAGAAGTGGTAGTAGATAAAGGATTAGTAACTAGTAGAACACCAGAAGATTTACCTGCTTTTAACAGAAAAATGGTCGAAGAAATTAAAGAAGGTATGCACGAACCTGCTTTGTAATAGAAAAAGTGCTATGAAAAGAAAAAGTTAAGAAAGAAAAAAAGAAAGAAAAAAAGAAAGAAGGTACAGACAGCAATGTTTGACCTTTTTTTTGATACTAAAATAGCATACATCTTTTACTTTAGGTTGC
>JAAURU010000166.1 GCA_012032075.1 Flavobacterium sp. | reverse complement strand
TAAAGGAGATGTTCAAACACTAAAAAACATTTATTTAGCTTATAAAGAGTTTTATTCAGATAAAGGTGACCTTGTAAGTAGTAATGAAAATTTACTGAAGTTTAATAAATTAATGATAGTATTTCTAATGCCGAAAAAGTAAATTTAGGAATAGTTTTAGAATCTAAATTTAGACTTAGAGAAAACAAGAAAGAGCTAGAATTAAAAGAAAAAATCATTCAGAAAGAATTTAAAATTAGAACCTTATTAATTATTGGTTATATAGCATTAACAATCTTATTAGTAGGTTTAATCGCTTTATACTTTCTAAAACTAAAAGCACAAAAAAAACTTAGAAACAATCAAAAGTTACTGCATGAAGAACAATTAAAATTTATGCTTGAAAACCAAAGAACTGAAATTATAAAAGAAAAAATAAAAGCTAAGTTAGAAGAACGTTCTAAACTTTCTCTAGAATTGCATGATGGAATTGCTAATGATATAGGAGCTTTGAAAGTATCTCTTACTAATGATAATGTGTTTAACGCTATCAATATAAGTTCCATTGTAAATAAAATTGATAAACTTTACAATGAGGTTAGAGATTGGTCACATGATTTGAATCCTGATAAAATTTTAGATATTGAATTTTCACAATTAATAAATAGTTTATGTGAAATAGCTGAAAAAAAGGAATTATAACTACTAAAAATATTTTAATAAGTGAAAAGATAAATAGTTTAGACGATTCTTTTTTATTGAATATTTATAGAATTTTACAAGAAACAATTAATAATGTTTTGAAACATGCTAATGCTACTGAAATTCAATTAGATATTATACAACTAGATTCAGAATTGTTATTAATCATAAAAGATAATGGTATTGGGTTTTCAGTTAATGATGTAAAAGCAGGTATTGGATTGAAAAATATTGAGAAAAGAGTAGCTGCTTTAAATGGAAAATTAAATTTAATATCATCTGAAAAAGGAACAACTGTAGATATAAAATTACCTTTATAAAATGTTAGATAAAATAATTATTGTTGACGATCATAGAGTTTTTGCAGAAAGTATTGCTTCGATATTAAGGAATAAGTATGAAGTTCTTGAGGTTTCTTCAGTTGAAAAAGCGTTACAAGCAGTAAAAATATTTTCCCCAAAATTAGTTATCACCGATTTGCAAATGCCAGATCAAGATGGGTTTTTCTTAATTAAATCAATTAGAGATAAAGGATTATTACCAAAAATACTCGTGCTAAGTAGTTTAACAAATCAATCTACCATACACAAATTAATCCAACATAAAGTGAATGGATTCTTAAATAAAAAATGTGTCAAGTATTGATTTGTTAAATGCCATTCAAAAAATTTTCCAAGGTGAAAATTATTTTCAGGCAGACCTATATAATGACTATGTAAATAACTTCAAATTAAAAACCGATAAAACACAAGAGATAACTCCAAGAGAAATCGATGTTTTAAAATTAATTATTGAAGAAAAGACAACTAGTGAAATTGCTGAAATTTTAAATATTTCAAATCACACAGTTGAAGGCTATAGGAAAAATTTATTGCAAAAAACAGGAGCTTCAAATGTAGTAGGATTGATAAAATATGCAATGAAAATTAATCTTATTTAAAAAAAAATTTGCAAACCCCTTTTTTCAGGGGTTGTATTGTTTTAAGAATGCCGTTACTTTGTCTTAACAAACAAACAAACAAACAAACAAACAAACAAACAAACAAAACAAACAAACAAACAAACAAACAAACAAACAAACAAACAAACAAACAGCTATAAAAAAAGTGATTTAATGCCCTTAATTAGTGAAAGCTAATCAAGGGTATTTTTTTTATTTGTTTTTCTTAAAAATGGAATAAATAACAATTCCAAAACCTGCTAAAACTGTTGTTGGAGCTAGACGAATTCTTCTAAAACTAAATATTTCTCCACTCCACACATTTGGGTCTTCACTAGAACCACCAGCCATTAGTATAAAACCTAAAGCAATTACAGCTAAACCTATTAATAGAAATTTATAATTGGCTTTGCCAAAAAGAAATTCGGGTTGGTTGTCTTCAATATTTTTTTCATTTTGTTAATTTTTATTAAATATAAATAATTATATCTTTATTATAAACTTAATTTCTCTTCTGAATACTGCTATAAATACTACTTTCGGAATACCAAACACTAATACAAATCGTCAGTTCTTAAATTTAAGAAACGTTGTGTAGCAAAAAACGTACTTATCCATGTAATTATTATACCCACAAGTAAAACTCCTCCAAAAACTATAGCTAAAGAGACATAATCTTTACTTAGTTGTAAACTTGGTAATAAACCGTCAACATAAAAAATTAATCCTAAAAGCGCTAGAATGGCTAAAAACGAACCAGCAAGACCTAATTTAATACTTCTCATTATAAAAGGTTTTCTAATAAATGATTTAGTGGCACCAACCATTTGCATAGTTTTAATTGTAAAACGATGTGAATAAATTGAAAGTCGTAAAGAGCTATTAATTAATAACATAGCAACAACTCCCAAAAAGGCACTTATTACTAAAATCCAAAAGCTAATTTTCTTTACATTATCGTTTACTAAATCTACTAATTGCTTGTCATAAATAATTTCAGAAACCATTTCGTTTTTCTTAATATCTTGCTCAATCTCTTTGATACTATCAGCAACTACATAATCTCCTTTTAAATTGATATCAAAAGAATTTTGCAACGGATTAAAACCTAGAAAAGACATAAAATCTTTGCCTACAATATCAACATTGTTTTTTGCAGCGCTATCTTTATGCACAAAAGCATATTCTTTTATAAACTTAGCATTTTTTAATTCTGTATCAAAAGCATTAAGAACACTGTCATTTGCTTCATTTTTAAAGAAAACAGTCATAGGAATATTTTCCTTAAAATCGTTAGTAATTTTTTTAGAATTAATAACAAATAAACCTAGTGTTCCTAGTAAAAATAAAACTAGAAAAATACTTAATATTACCGAAAAATAAGAGGAAATTAAACGTCTTTTATTATAATTTTCAAAAGAAGATGCCATAGATTTAATAAATATGCCGTAAAAATAGTAAAGAATTTTTGTTTAGACCGAATATAACAACAAAGTTTTAACTTTCATATTTTAAAATGTATTTTTGCAACTGATTTTTAAGAAGTACCAAAAACAACAAACTCTTAAACATTTAAATTCACGATGAAATATTTTCACAACGAAATCGAAGCCAAGTGGCAAAAATATTGGTCAGAAAACCAAACATTCAAAGCCAATCAACCTAGTCAGTCAGAGCCTGTAGAAGGTCAAAAACCAAAATATTATGTACTAGATATGTTTCCTTATCCATCAGGAGCAGGATTACACGTGGGTCATCCACTAGGTTATATTGCTTCTGATATTGTGGCTCGTTACAAGCGTCACAAAGGATTTAATGTGTTGCATCCTCAAGGATACGATTCTTTTGGTTTGCCAGCGGAACAATATGCGATTCAAACAGGTCAACATCCAGATAAAACCACTAAAGAAAATATTGCTCGTTACCGCGAACAATTAGATAAAATCGGATTTTCATTTGATTGGAGTAGGGAAGTGCGTACTTCAAATGCCGATTATTACAAACATACCCAATGGATTTTCATCCAATTATTCAATTCTTGGTACAATAACGATTCCAATAAAGCAGAAGATATTGCGACTTTAATTTCAATTTTCGAAAAAGAAGGGAATGCCAATATAAATGCAGTTTGTGATGACAATATAATTTCTTTTTCGGCAAGCCAATGGAACACGTTTTCATCAGAAGAGCAACAAAAATACTATTACAATACAGATTAACTTATTTAGCAGAAACCGAAGTAAACTGGTGTCCAGCATTAGGAACGGTTTTAGCCAATGACGAAATCGTAAACGGAGTTTCAGAACGTGGTGGTCATCCTGTTATTCGTAAAAAAATGACCCAATGGTCCATGCGAATTTCAGCCTACGCAGAACGATTATTACAAGGATTAAACGAAATCGATTGGACAGAATCGCTAAAAGAATCACAAAGAAACTGGATTGGAAAATCAGTAGGAGCAATGCTTTCCTTTAATGTCACTTCGAGCGGAGTCGAGAAGCCTCTTCAAATTGAAGTTTTCACTACAAGACCAGATACCATTTTTGGAGTAACTTTCATGACATTGGCTCCAGAACATGATTTGGTTGCAAAAATCACAACATCAGAACAAAAAGCAGCAGTTGAAGCTTATATTGATGCAACAGCAAAACGTAGTGAAAGAGAAAGAATGGCCGATGTAAAAACCATTTCTGGAGTTTTCACTGGAGCTTATGCAGAACATCCTTTTACGAAAGAACCCATTCCAGTTTGGATTGGTGATTATGTGTTAGCTGGTTACGGAACTGGTGCAGTAATGGCAGTTCCTTGTGGTGACGAACGCGATTATGCTTTCGCGAATTTCTTCAAAGGAACTGACGGAATGCCTGAAATCAAAAACATTTTCGACCAAGATATTTCAAAAGAAGCTTTTGGAGCCAAAGAAGGTTTCAAATTAGTAGATTCTGATTTTTTAAACGGTTTAGGTTATAAAGAAGGTACAAAAAAAGCCATTGAAGCTTTAGAAAAAATAAAGCAAGGCAAAGGAAAAACGAATTACCGTTTGCGTGATGCTGTTTTTTCCCGACAAAGATATTGGGGCGAACCCTTTCCAGTATATTATGTGAACGGATTACCACAAATGATTGATAAAAAACATTTGCCAATTGTTCTTCCAGAAGTGGAAAAGTATTTACCAACAGAAGATGGACAACCACCTTTAGGGAACGCAACCGTTTGGGCTTGGGATACAGTAAATAATAAAGTAGTTTCCAATACACTTTGTCAAGCTGAGCCTGTCGAAGCCTCTCATAACGGAGTTTATCCTCTTGAATTAAACACCATGCCTGGATGGGCTGGTTCTTCTTGGTATTGGATGCGTTATATGGATGCGCATAATGAAGAAGAATTTGCATCGGCAGCAGCTTTGGACTATTGGCAAAATGTAGATTTATATATAGGAGGAAGCGAACACGCAACCGGACATTTATTATATGCTCGTTTTTGGAACAAATTCTTAAAAGACAGAGGCTTCGCCCCAACAGAAGAACCTTTCAAAAAGTTGATTAACCAAGGAATGATTTTGGGAATGAGTGCTTTTATGAATTGGCAAAAATAGAATTTGAAATTGAAGTCCAATATACTGATGTTTCAGGTAATCTAATTTCTACAGAAGATATCACAGTTGAAAAAATTTTAGTTATTGAAACTGAATTGATTCATGATGAAGTTTCGATGGAAAAAGCGATAAGACCAATAGTTAAAAATATAAACGAAAATATCATTTCTTCGAGAGGAACATCCCAATTAAAAATTGTATACAAATCTCAAAAAGAAGGTTTTATCAATTCTTATCATGTGGATGTTTCTTTATTAAAAGGACTTACAAATGAATTAGATATTGATAAGTTTAAAGATTGGCGTCCAATGTTTGATGATGCTTATTTTATTACAGAAGAAGATGGAAAATACATTGTCGATCGCGAAGTTGAAAAAATGTCGAAATCGAAATACAACGTCGTCAATCCAGATGATATTTGTAATGAATATGGTGCTGATACTTTGCGTTTGTATGAAATGTTTTTAGGTCCATTAGAACAAGCAAAACCATGGAATACTGCTGGAATCACTGGTGTTTATGGTTTCTTAAAAAAACTATGGAAATTATATCATTCGGGTGAAAATGACACTTTTTACGTGGACAATTCCCCTCCTTCGGAGGGGTTAGGGGAGGCTTTTAAATCCTTACACAAAACCATCAAAAAGTAACAGAAGATATCGAGAATTTCTCATTCAATACTTCGGTTTCCCAATTCATGATTTGTGTGAATGAATTATCGCAATTAAAATGTCATCACAGAGCCATTTTAGAACCTTTAGCTATTATTGTTTCACCTTATGCTCCTCATATTGCAGAAGAATTATGGAGTGCTTTAGGTCATGAAGGGTCAATTGCAACGGTTCCTTTTCCAATTTTCGAACCAAAGTATTTAGTAGAATCTGAAAAAGAATATCCAGTTTCTTTCAATGGAAAAATGCGTTTTACCTTAAAATTACCATTGGATTTATCCAAAGAACAAATTCAGGAAATCGTTATGGCTGATGAAAGAACGATAGCACAATTAGCAGGAAATACTCCTAAAAATATAATCATTGTTCCTGGGAAAATTATTAATTTGGTAGGGTAAGCACTTTTATTTACATTCTAAATCCCAAAGACTATTTTTTAGTAGTGTTTGGGATTTTTATTGTTAAATCTTTACAGATTTTATGTAAAATGTATTAAAAATCACATTTTGTACAATAAAATCACATTTTTTTCATTATTGTATAGTGTCTTTTATAGAATAGTCAAATTATTTTAAAAAAGACGTGCAAATCTTTTACTCATTATTAATCTACAAACAAACAAACAATGATGAAATTAACAAGAAATTCAGTTTTAGTAGCGTTGCTTTTTTTTACCCATTTACTATCCTTAAAAGCTCAAGAAAACACTCCTAAAATTGCATCCGATTTATCTATTCTTATCGATAAATCATCTACCTTCAAAAGTTACAAGGTAATTGAGAAAAGTGCGGTTTTAAATTTTCAATTGGCATTGAATAAATATATTCAGCAACAGCAAAATAATCAGGTTGAGCTAAAAAACAAATTAGACGCTAATGAAAAAATGATTTTGGGATTACAAAATCAGCTAAAAGAATATAAAAGTACAAATGAGACATTGGTAAACGAAAAAGCAAGTATTAGTTTTTTAGGCATCTCAATTGGCAAAAACACTTATTCCACTATAATGTGGACTTTATTTTTAGGTACTTTGTTGATTTTAGGAATTTTGTTTTTGAAATATAAAGACATTGATAAAATTAACAAGAACTCTAAATCGGTTTTAAAAGATTTAGAAGAAGAATACGAGTCTTACCGTAGAGTTTGCATTGAAAGGGAGCAAACTTTACGTCGAGAGCTTTTTACAGAAAAGAAAAAAAAATAGTGAGCTTAAAAATGCTTCTTAAGATAAAAATAATTAATTAGTTAAAACAAAACAATCCTAAGTGTTTCATCATTTAAGGATTGTTTTTTTAGTATTATTCAATGATAGTTCATTACCAGTAGAAACTTTATAATCTTTTGAAATTTTTTCTAAAGTTTCTTTCCATTCATTAGCATTATATTTTACTATCTCATCTAGCTTGTTTACCATTTAGATAACAACAAACACTTTTCTTCTTTAGATTCTGTTTCATTACTATCCTTGAAAATTTTTAATAAATCATTTACTAAAACTGCTCTATTTGCTGCTGTTTTTTCAACGAGTTCCGGAGTTACAACTTCTAATAAATAATTCATTTGTTGCTTTTCGGTCCATTTTTTTGCTATTTTCATTTTTTCTAAAGCAACTTCAAATTTTCGGTTATTCTCTTTTTCTTCTTGTTCTCCTCTCACTTTAATTTTCTCTCCCATTATTTCAAGTTCTTTCTCGTTACATTCTTGGCTGAAAGTAAAGCAAAAAACAGCAAATATGAGATTGTAAAAATTATTTTTTTCATGTTTTGAATTATAAAAATTAACAGCTAATATAAAATTAAAATAAATAATATGGATATA
>JAAURU010000165.1 GCA_012032075.1 Flavobacterium sp. | reverse complement strand
CTCATTTCTCTACCAATTCCTTGTTTTCAGGAACCACTGAACAAGCTCCAAGCGAACAACAGGCTGCAATAAGCGTAGCAGTTTTTTGACGGATGATTTCGTAATATATATCTTCAGTAATATCTAACCTTCTTGCTTTTTCGATTTGTAACAATTCTCCTTCGCTCATTTCTCGAACAGCCACGGAAATTATTTTTAGTAAATCGAAATCGTTATTATCTATGGAAAGTAACAATCCTTTTGAAAGCAAATAATCACCCACTAAAACGGCTATTTTATTTTTCCAAAGCGCATTAATGGAGAAAAAACCTCTTCTTTTATTACTATCATCTACGACATCGTCATGGACTAAAGTAGCTGTATGAATTAACTCAATTACTGAAGCACCACGATAAGTACGCTCATTAACTTGATTGTCATTGGAAAGCATTTTTGCTGTTAAGAAAACAAACATAGGTCGCATTTGTTTTCCTTTTCGATTTACAATGTAATGGGTAATTCTATTGAGTAAAGCTACTTTTGAAGACATAGAATCTCGAAACTTCTTTTCGAAAAGTTCCATTTCTTTAGTAATTGGTAGCTTTATTTGCTCTACTATTTTCATTGTGATAACAAAAGTAATTAAAACATACTTTGTAACAAAGGAATCGTTTCTTTTTGAAGTTATTTGTTTTCTCCTTCCATACTATTTGCATACATTATAACAACCTTTAAGTAACCTTTGATATGGAGTAAGGATGGATGTGGGAAGCTGGATGAGGGGTGACAGAAGCTGGATGTTGGAAGCTGGAAGCAGGAAGATACGAGTTGGAAGAGGGAAGCTTGGTCTCATATATAAAACTTACGTTATTATGAGAACTAATTCAGCAAATAAGGGAACTAGTTCAGCAAATAGGTGAACTTTTTAACCTTTATAGGTGAACTAATTGAGCAAATAAGAGAATTAGTTCAGTAAAAAGGTAAACTAGTTAACCCTTATAGGTGAACTAATTCAGCAAATAAGAGAAGTAGTTCAGCAAATAGAGGAACTTTTTAACCTTTACAGGTGAACTAATTGAGTAAATAAGGGAATTAGTTCAGCAAATAGGAGAACTAACCCACCAAGCATTGATTTTTTGTTTAATAAAAATACATTTAAAAATAACAAAAGTTAATAGCATTATAGTTTTTCTGCCAATACAGTTAAAGATGAAATAAAGCTATTTTTATACATTTTTTCATTCTATTTTTGCGCTCGAAAAAATAAAAGTCTATTAACCAACCTTTTGTTGTTTTTTCTACACTTTCATAATATATGCAGTTCTACAAATAATAGTGTGAGCATATAATATATTAAAGTGACAGTAAACAACAAGATAAAATTCATTATTATGTCTTCAACAAAATTTCATTTTCACTAGCTACTTGGTTCTTAGTAAGTAGTATTAAAAAGCGATGATAATTTTAACAAAATTTTAAGAATCATTTTAATCTGCTTACAGTACATCGAATATAAAAGAGGTGTATCGACTATATTACTCCAATAGTTGTTTATTACTTTACTTTCGCACGTTTTTAATTTTAAAATAAAACACAAATGATTAAAAAAATATTTTCTAAAAGTAAGATTTACTTACTAGTTACTTTCTTAGTTAGTTCTTTTACCTATTCCCAAGACATCCTTTGGGAGAAATCTTATGGTGGAAAACATGCTGAATTTTTATACGATGCCATTCCAACACCTGACTATGGATTTATCCTAGCAGGAAGCTCTATTTCTGGAAAAAACGGCAATAAAGAAGATGATAACAAGGGCGACCTAGATTATTGGCTTTGGAAAATGGACGAAAAAGGCAATTTAGATTGGCAAAAAAGCTTTGGAGGCAATAAAGTGGATTTATTACAAAGTATTGCTATTACAAGCGATGGTGGTTTTATTCTAGGAGGTACTTCATCTTCTGATAAAGGATTAGATAAAACCGAAGATTCAAAAGGACAAGAAGACTTTTGGGTAATTAAACTCAATGCCAAAGGACAACAACTATGGCAAAAAACCATTGGAGGTAGTGGTATGGAAAAACTATTAAGTATTGCCCAAACTAAAGATGGTGGTTATATTTTAGGAGGAACATCGAGTTCAGATGCAGCCACCCCGTCCTTCGGACACCCCTCCAAAGGAGGGGAATTGGACCAATATGCTAAAAATGAAGATTCGAGGGGCAATTTAGATTATTGGGTGGTGAAATTAAAAGCAGATGGTTCAATTGCTTGGCAAAAAACTATTGGGGGACAATATGTGGATGAGTTAAAAAGTATTAGGCAAACTACAGACGGTGGTTATATTCTTGGAGGGTATTCCAATTCTCCAATCTCAGGAGACAAGACTGAGGACAATTACGGTTTAGGAGATTATTGGATTGTAAAATTAGATGAAAACGGAATAATTGAATGGCAACGCACACTAGGTGGAGATAAAGACGATAATTTATTTACCCTTTCTATCACAAAAGATGGTGGTTTTATTCTAGGAGGTAATTCTAATTCAGGAGCAACCAACTCTAAATCGAAATCGAATAAAGAAGGTACTGATTTTTGGGTACTGAAATTAGATAAAACAGGGACGATTGAATGGCAAGAAACCTACAATTATGGAAAGATTGATGTGCTGACTTCGATTGTTGAAAATGAAGATGGTAGTTATTTGATTGGTGGGTATGCGCAATCAGAAGCGGGGCTTCGACAAGCTCAGCCTGACATAAAAGGGAAGCTGAAAAGCGGTGACAAAGAAGGTATTAACGATTACATTGCTTTAAAGATAAATGCAAAAGGAGAAGAAATTTGGACACAAACAGTGGGCAGTAAAGGAGATGAAGTACTGAAAAAACTACTAGAGACTAGAGACGGTGGTTATGTATTAGCAGGCACGAGCTCATTCCCCTCCTCTGGAGGGGTGGCTGAAAGCCGGGGTGGTTTCTCCTCTGGAGGGGTGTCCGCTGCAAGCGGACGGGGTGGTGCTTCAAGAGATAGAAATAATAATATTGGTGGCAGTGATTTTTGGGTAGTGAAGTTAAAAGACAAAGAAAAAGAAGAAAAAGAGAGAATCATAACCGAATTATTTCCTAACCCTGCGTTAAGTTTTACAAATGTAATTGTCAACTTCGACTATGAAAAAGGAACAGCTACCATTTTTGACATAAATGGTAGAAGTTTACAAAGCATCGAAATAAAAGGAGAACGCACCATACCATTAGAAGTAAACACACTTCCACAAGGTATTTATATAATAGAAATTAAAACTAACACTGAGACTACAAGTGTTAAAATGATTAAAAAATAAGATGATGAAGCAATTTAAAAATATAATTAAGACTACGTTATTTATAATTTACAGTTCATTTAGTTATGGACAAATTAGCACTACTCCTGTAGAAATAACAAGACCAGCTCCATCAGTTGCAAATCTTATGAGTTTTACAGAAATTCCAGTTAATACGCATACTGGAATTCCTGATATATCTATCCCTTTGGCTAGTTTGCCAACCCATAATAAAGAAATAAATGTAAATGTAGCATTAAGTTACCATCCCTCTGGAATTGCAATTGCTAACAAAGCTAGTGATGTAGGCATTGGTTGGAATATTACAGGAGATGCTGTAATTTCTAGGACAATACAACATGCCCCAGACGAATATTTAATTCCTATGTACCAACAATTTACAAATTATGGAACAACTGGAATTCAATTTAATGATGTTTATAGTTATAATTTTATGGGATATTCAGGCAAGTTTAAAATTATTTTCAATTCCTCAAATAACACTTTTACATTACAAAAATTACAAGTTGATAATTTAAAAATTGACTTCACTATGATTAGTGGCACTCAAAAAATTGATTCATTTACTGTGTATGATGATAAAGGTTTTAAGTATATCTTTGATATAAAAGACAGGGACAAAAGAGAATTATATAATTTGATTAGAAGTCCGACTTTATTGAATCCAAATGGTACAAATGGTACAATTTTAACTCAAGAACAACTACAATCGGAGTATTATTTTAACTCTGCTCATCATTTATCTAAAGTTATGGATAATAATGGGAAGGAGTTAGTAACCTATTTATACGAAGAGTTTATTGAGCCTCACCCAATAACTCCTCATCCAGCTACAAATTTAATTACAAATAAATTATCTGTAATAAATGCATTAGATAATGGGAAAATACTTTTTGATTTTGATAAAGTTTTGCCTGATACAGATAAAGATAATGACCCTATTCAGCTTCAAACAATAGAAGTTAAAGACAACTACAATAACAGTATTAAAAAATTTAATTTTCAATATGGTGGTATATCTGTAACCCTAGGTGTTATTGACCATAGGGTAAAAAGAACTTTAAGTAACCTTATAGAAAACAATAACAATGTAACTCAAAATAATGAGTATAAATTCATATATAAAAATCAAGTAGCTACTTCAAACCCATTTTTTTGTAATGATAATTATTATGGTTTCGATACATTTGGTTATTTAACAAATGGTCTAAACACCAATAATTTAGTAGAACAGACTGAGATTGATTTAGATTATCTGTTAGATATGGATAGTGCAACACCAAATGTTTATAGACCCTCTAAAGATGTTTCAAGTCTTGGTGTTCTTGAGAGAATTTTATACCCAACTGGAGGACAAGTTAAATATGAGTTTGAATCTAACACGTATTCTTTCAATGAAAATCAATCTAATCAGTTTTTAGGCACTCCTATTCAAGAAGTTTATAAAACTAAAAATTTTGACAACCATTCTTATACAGAAATATATAATTCAAGTTATAATACTTCTGTTTCAAGTAGTTTTCCTCTAAACATAACAGGAAGTCAGCCCGTAAAGTTATATTTTAAGCTACTTAGCAATCCTATTTATCCTCCTTTTAATCCTCCAAATGAACCATCATACGCTACATGTAGATTATTAGGAAATGGAGTAGATTTTTATATTGATAATTATTCTATAAATTGTTTAGGAGATTATATTGAAGTACAACCAGGTAATTATACAGTACAGTTTACCCTTCAAAATTTAGGTGCAACTGGAAATCTGAAAATAACAAAAAAATCGTTAACTACAGCTCCTGTAAAAGAGTGGGTTTACGGTGGAGGTTTAAGAATTAAGCAAATTACACATTTTGATTCACATTCGTTATCTCAAAGACAAACTGCTGTTAAGCAGATTAATTATGACTATCAAATGTTTAACAACATCAATCGTTCAAGTGGAGAATTATATGATGGTTATTTGCGTAGCTTTTCAACAGGAATAGCTACACTACCTCAGGTGAGCTATAGAAATGTTAAAGTATATAATACTCAGAATAATGGTTATATAAAATATACTTATGATTCATATACAGATTCTCCATACTTTACGAATGCAACAAGTAATTATTATCAAAATTATTTAGGATACAAAAACGGACTATTAAAAAAGACAGAATATTTTAATAGTTCAAACACTTTATTAAAAACAATTGAAAACAATTATGAGTTTGAAGAAAGAGGTGGTTTAATGTATATGGCTTCAATGATTAATCTTGGTTCAATAGGTTTTACAATTAAATCCTGTTGGACGAAACTAATTGGTACAAATACAAAAGAATATTTTTATCCTTCAGGGAATACAAATATTGTATCCTCTAACCAAACCTTTAGTTATAATCCAAATAACTTAAAAATCAGTGAAAGCACTGTAAATAACAGCAATGGAGAAACTTTAAAAACGAAATATTTCTATCACACTGGAAACTCTATTTATTCACAAAATAGAATTGCAGAAATTGAAAGCATAGAGACTTATAGAGGAGCAGAATTATTATCTAAATCAAAGATAAATTATGGTAACGTTTGGCAAAACAATGTTTCCTTATTACCACAAACCATTGTAACCGCAAAAGGAGCAAATGCATTTGAAAATCGAGTGGAATACATACAATATGATGAATTTAGCAATCCACTAGAAGTCAAACAAACAACAGGCATCCCTATCACCTACATCTGGGGTTACAACAAAACCCAACCCATTGCTAAAATAGAAAATGCCACTTATGCTCAAGTACAAAGTTATGTTGCGAATTTACAAACGCTTTCAAATGGAACAGACGAAAATAGTTTAATCACTGCATTAAATAATTTAAGAACCGCTTTACCAAATGCGATGATAACTACTTACACCTATAAACCACTTATAGGAATAAGCACCGTTACCGACCCAAAAGGAGACAAACAAGCCTATCATTATGATAGCTTTAACCGTTTGCAATTTGTAAAAGACAGTCAAGGCAATATTTTAAACGAAAACGAATACCATTATAAAAATTAGATAGCCTCCAAAATTCCCCTCTTTTAGAGGGGTGCCTGAAAGGCGGGGTGTTTAAAATATAAACCATGACACAAAAAATAGTTGCCAAAATAAATGACACTCTTATAAAAGAAAACGTTCTTAAACTGCCTTATAATTCAGCCCTAAAAGACAGAGCAAAAGCACTAAGAAAAGGATATAATTTTGCAGAAGTTGTGTTTTGGAAACAAGTAAGAAATGGTACATTTTGGAATATGGACTTCGACAGACAAAAAATTATTGGGAATTATATTGTCGATTTCTATATTAAAAAGTTAGGGCTTATTATTGAAATAGATGGAGAAAGTCACAATGAAAAAGAAGTATATGATGAAAAAAGAGAAAGCTATTTACTATCGCAAGGAACACAAATATTTAAGACAACAAATTATAGAGTATTACACGATTTAGAAAACATTATGAAAGAATTAGAAAATTTTATAATTGAAAAATATGGGGTAAGTAAATAACCACCCCCGCTCTACGAGCACCCCTCCAAGGGAGGGGAATAAAAAATGAGATAAAAATATTATTTATGAAAAAATTATTATACATACTTATACTTTTTCCTGTGCTTGTTTTAGGACAAAGCCCAGACCAAAACTGGGTAAAAACCAAAACTTACAAACAGCCTACTACAACAGCTGTAGCAACACCAGATGTTACTGTGGCTAACACACAAGTAAGTTATTTTGACGGGCTAGGTCGTCCTATCCAACAAGTAGCACACAAACAATCCAATACAGGTAAAGACATTGTTACACACATAGAATATGATGCTTTTGGTAGGCAAACCAAGGAGTATTTACCGTATGCTAATCAAACAGCTTCTTTAAATTACGCAGATGCTACCACGGTAGTCACACAATTAACAGGTTTTTATAGCACTTATAACGGAGGAACCACAAATCCTTACAGCGAGAAACAATTAGAAGCTTCTCCACTAAACCGAGTTTTTAAACAAGCTGCTCCAGGAAACGCATGGGCAATGAATAGCGGAAAAGAAATTAAATTCGATTACCAAACCAACACCGCTACCGAAGTAAAATACTTCAAGGCTACCGCTACTTGGAATGCCACTTCACAATTATACAACATTGGAATTAGTAGTCCACAAACCTATTATAATGCTAACGAATTATACAAAACCATCACTAAAGATGAAAACTGGACAAGCGGAGTAAACAATACCACCGAAGAATTTAAAAACAAAGAAGGACAGGTAATTTTAAAACGAACCTATAATGCTAGTGTAGCTCATGACACCTATTATGTATATGATCAGTTTGGTAATTTAACTTATGTTATTCCTCCTCTAGCAGATGGAGTAAGTACGCAAACCATTTTGGATAATTTAGGTTATCAGTATAAATATGATGCTAGAAACCGTTTAGTAGAAAAGAAACTACCAGGTAAACAATGGGAATTTATTG
>JAAURU010000164.1 GCA_012032075.1 Flavobacterium sp. | reverse complement strand
TTGAAATAAAGTAAAAAAGAAAAGGATGTCGTTCCTATCAGGGCTATTAAAAAACGTTTCTAATTTCTAAACCCCTTTTAGTAAATCAAATAATAAGTTTAAAAAAAACCGAGTAATTATAGAATTACTCGGTTTAAATATTAGTTAAACTTTGCTACTAATTATTTTACCTCTTCAAAATCAACATCTTGTGTTTGTTGATCTCCTGTAGCATCAGCTTGTTGTGGTTGTGCTTCTTGAGCTCCACCATCAGCTTGTGCTTTGTACATTTCTTCAGATGCATTTTTCCAAGCTTCGTTTATTTTGTCTAAAGCTGGTGTAATTGTAGCCACATCTTTAGTTTCATAAGCTGCTTTTAATTCATTTAATGCTCCTTCGATAGCAGATTTATTTCCTTCTGATAATTTTTCACCAAACTCAGCTAATTGTTTTTCTGTTTGGAAAATCATAGAATCAGCTTCATTTAACTTATCTGCTTTCTCTTTGGCTTGTCTGTCAGCTTCAGCATTCATTTCAGCATCTTTCTTCATTTTTTCAATTTCTTCTGGAGTTAAACCTGAAGAAGCTTCAATACGAATATCATGCGATTTTCCAGTCCCTTTATCTGTAGCAGAAACTTTGATGATACCATTCGCATCAATATCAAAAGTCACTTCAATTTGAGGAATACCTCTAGCTGCTGGTGGAATTCCATCTAAATGGAAACGACCTATTGTTTTATTGTCTTGAGCCATTGGTCTTTCTCCTTGTAAAACATGGATTTCTACCGATGGTTGATTATCAGCTGCCGTAGAGAATACTTGAGATTTTTTTCGTTGGGGATTGTTGTGTTAGATTCTATCAATTTTGTCATTACACCACCCATAGTTTCAATACCTAAAGATAATGGAGTAACGTCTAATAATAATACATCTTTCACATCACCAGATAAAACTCCACCTTGAATAGCTGCTCCAATAGCAACAACTTCATCAGGATTTACACCTTTTGATGGTTTTTTACCAAAGAATTTCTCTACTTGCTCTTGAATTACAGGAATTCTAGTTGAACCACCTACTAATATTACTTCATCAATATCAGAAGTTGATAAACCTGCATCTTTTAAAGCTTTAGCTACTGGATCCATAGAACGTTTCACTAAACTTTCAGCTAATTGTTCAAATTTAGAACGTGTTAATGTTTGTACTAAATGCTTTGGTCCTGAAGCAGTAGCAGTAACATAAGGTAAATTGATTTCTGTTTGAGCAGAAGAAGATAATTCAATCTTTGCTTTTTCAGCAGCTTCTTTTAAACGTTGTAAAGCCATAGGATCTTTACGTAAGTCAATACCTTCAGCTGAATTAAACTCATTAGCTAACCAATCAATAATTACTTGGTCAAAATCATCTCCACCTAAGTGTGTATCTCCATTTGTTGACAATACTTCAAAAACACCATCACCTAATTCTAAGATAGAAATATCAAATGTACCTCCACCTAAATCGTAAACTGCAATTTTTGATCTTTCCTTGTTTGTCTAAGCCATATGCTAAAGCTGCAGCTGTTGGTTCGTTAATTATTCGCATTACTTCTAAACCAGCAATTTGACCCGCTTCCTTAGTAGCTTGACGTTGTGCATCATTAAAATAAGCAGGAACTGTAATAACAGCCTGTGTTACAGTTGTACCTAAATAGTCTTCAGCCGTTTTCTTCATTTTTTGAAGAGTCATAGCTGATAATTCTTGTGGGGTGTATAAACGACCATCAATATCTACACGAGGTGTATCATTATCTCCTTTTACAACTTTATAGGCAACAGTTGATGCCTCTTTAGCACTTTCAGAGTATTTATTACCCATAAAACGCTTAATAGAAGCTATTGTTTTTGTTGGATTTGTTACTGCTTGTCTTTTTGCAGGATCGCCTACTTTTATTTCACCACCTTCAACAAATGCAATTACTGACGGAGTAGTTCTCTTTCCTTCTGCATTTGCAATTACAACTGGCTCTCCACCTTCCATAACTGAAACGCATGAGTTAGTCGTTCCTAAATCGATTCCAATAATTTTACTCATAACTTATTTTAATTTACTTTATATTTTTAATTTCTAAAACTTGTTATCTATTAGACAATCTTTGTGCCAAGTCACTTATATTGAATAAATGTCATTATTCTGCCATTATTTTATTTTAAACAGATGACATTATGACATAAAAAAAAGGTTGCCAATTGGCAACCTTTTAAATAACTAAAAGATATTATTTTAAATTTTTGTAATCTTCATCAGACATTTCACCACTAGCAATTCGTCCTAACTCTTCCATATGAGACATCATAAAAGCATGGAACTCTGGAGAAATTCCTTGTGGTTGAGCTAATCTATAAGTTCCATTTAAAACACCATTATAATAATAAAAGAAATTATAATCAAAATCTGGTGCAGATAATTTTGAATTTCCAGGATCAGCTAATAAGAAACCTAAACGTACAGCAGATTTTCTTTGTGGAGGTGTTCCATGGTGACCAGCACTAGTAGTAGAATAATCTCCAATTGCATAAGCAGCATCATAAGCAGTTGCGATAGAAGCAAAAGTAGATTTTCCATAACCTCTTCTTAAATAATATCCAGCCATTCCATCAGCTTCCAATTCACCAGCTCTTGCTGTTGATTCACTTCTTGAAGGCAATCCATAAGCATATTGTAATTGATGTCCATATTCATGCGCTAATATCATAACATTGATTAGGTTAGAGTTATCTCTATCATAAGCCCATTTAAAAATAGCTTCACCAAAATAAATCTTACCATTACTATATGAAATAGCATTAAATGTAGAACTAGGACTTGTTAAATCTCTAACAAAACGGAAAGTTGGAGCTGAAACTGAAGAACCTCTCCAAAACGTTTTAATTGTAGTATTTTGAGAAGTCAACAAACTAGCTCCTTTAGTACTTCCACTATTTGGCAAACTTGTATAAAGACTAGCTGTAGAACTCCAGTTACCATCAACATAACCACAATCACCTTCTCTTTGACTTGGTTGCTCATCTACTAATCCTAAAGTTTGATCAGGAGTTTCAGCTATTACTGATTCTTCTTTGCTACAAGATAACGTTGTAGCCAATGCCAATGCACCTAAAATAAAGATGCTTTTTTAAAATTTGTTTTCATTAAAATATAGTTAAGGTTATTAATGACACAATATTATATAAAAAATTTATAATATTTATAAGTATAATTTATATATAATGTTAATTATTTTTAGAAAAATCACATTAGCTTTAAAACAAGTATTTTATCGATATTATGATTTTATTAACACAATAATATAACAAAAATTAACTTTTTAAATTAAAATATAACAATTAGTAGAATTAATTATAAAACATTAAATTTCTACCTATATTTGCATTATAACGATATAGCTATGGAATGTATTTCAGTTTTTGACATGTTGAAAATTGGTGTTGGCCCATCTAGTTCTCACACTCTTGGTCCATGGAGAGCTGCTGAAAGGTTTATAAATGAATTGAGAAACGAAAAATTAATTGATTCAATAAATAGAGTTAAAGTAGATTTATTTGGTAGTTTATCATTAACTGGAAAAGGTCATGCTACAGATTTAGCTGTTATGCTTGGATTAAGTGGAGCCAATCCAGAATACATTCCTGTAGAAAGTATTGATGTTATTATTTCTGCCATTAAAAATAAAAATGAAATTTTTTTAGGCAATGAAATTATCATTCCTTTTCATGTAAAAGAAGATATAGTTTTTAATCGTGATTTTTTACCTTACCATGCAAATGGAATAAAATTTACGGCTTTCACTTCAAATTCAGAATATGAAAATACTTATTATTCAATTGGTGGTGGATTTGTAGTTGTTGAAGAACGAATCAATGCTGCGAAAAATGAAGAAATGAAATATTCTTTTCCCTTCCCAGTAAATAAAGCCTCAGAGTTATTAGAGTATTGTACTACTCAAAATAAAAAAGTTTGGGAAATAGTTTATGAAAATGAAAAATCGATGCATAATGAATCATTTATTTCTAGTGAATTAATGCGTATTTGGGATACAATGCTTGAATGTATGTATATAGGTTGTCATACAGAAGGAACTTTACCTGGAGGATTGAATGTTAGAAGAAGAGCTTATGACATGCATAAAAACTTAATTGGAGTATTACCTTATGACAATCCATATTCTTGGATGCAAATAATTCGTCAAACTGAAGTTAAGTTTAGACAAATATTAAAATGGGTAAGTTGTTTTGCTTTAGCTGTTAATGAAGTAAATGCTTCATTAGGAAGAGTTGTAACAGCACCTACAAATGGTAGTGCTGGTGTAATTCCAGCGGTTCTTATGTATTATTTAGTAATTGAAAACCATGAAGCTAACGAGGAAGATATCAAACATTTTTTAATGACAGCAGGAGAAATAGGCAGTATTTTTAAAAAAGGAGCCACAATATCAGCTGCAATGGGTGGTTGTCAAGCAGAAATTGGAGTATCTAGCGCAATGGCTGCTGCTGCGCTTTGTGAAGCAATGGGTGGTACTCCAGAGCAAGTTATGGTTGCAGCTGAAATTGCTATGGAACATCATTTAGGTTTAACTTGTGATCCAATAGGTGGTTTAGTTCAAATACCTTGCATCGAAAGAAACACAATGGGAGCTATAAAAGCAATAAATGCAGCAGAATTAGCTTTAGAAACAGACGCAAAAAACACTAAAGTTCCTTTAGATAAAGTAGTTACTACCATGTGGGAAACTGCTAAAGATATGAATACTAAATACAAAGAAACTTCTGAAGGTGGTTTAGCTATAGGGGTTAATTTAGCGGATTGTTAACCCAATTCATTTATTTCTCGTATCAATCACATGAACAATTTTCCATGTTTCATTTTCTTTTATTAAAGTGAAAGAATTTACACCTTTATGACTAAGCTTATCATTTACGTAAAACTCATATGGTGTCCAAACGTGAGCTAATAAACCATCAGTTTCAATTTTATATTCTAAAATTCGTTCTTCAAATGTCATTGTAACAGGAATAGAACTAATTGATTTTAAAAAATCTGAATATTTTTGGGTAACCAATTTTATTTTTCTGTTTAGTATTAGTAGCAACGGTCTGCATAATGATATCTTGATGTGAAATAGCTCTTAAATTTAAAGTGTCTTTTGCATGAAAGAAAGTAAAAAAATCTTCAATTGTTTTTTAGGGCTAATTTCTTGAGCAAATAGTATATTTATTTGAACTAAAAATAGACATAGAATAACTTTTTTCATCTCTAAAATTTTAAATTATTTACAATATGTAGTTTTTTCTTAAAATTAGTTACAATTTCTAATAATATCTTAATTTTACAGTCTTAAATCAAAAATATGTCTGTAGCTAAAAAAGATTACAAAAGAATAACCACAAAAACACTGATTGAAATGAAAGAAAATGGAGAAAAAATCTCCATGTTAACTGCCTATGATTATACTATGGCAAAAATTGTTGATTCATCTGGAGTTGATGTCATATTAGTGGGTGATTCTGCTAGTAATGTTATGGCTGGACACGAAACTACACTTCCTATTACGTTAGATCAAATGATTTATCATGCTTCTTCTGTTGTGAGAGCAATTTCTAGAGCTTTAGTTGTTGTCGATTTACCTTTTGGAAGTTATCAATCTGATCCAAAAGAAGCATTACGTTCTGCTATTCGAATTATGAAAGAAAGTGGTGGTCATGCTGTAAAATTAGAAGGTGGAAGCGAAATAAAAGAATCTATAAAACGAATTTTGAATGCTGGAATTCCTGTAATGGGTCATTTAGGTTTAACACCTCAATCAATTTATAAATTTGGTACATATTCTGTAAGAGCAAAAGAAGACGAAGAAGCTGATAAACTAATTGAAGATGCAAAAATGTTAGAACGTATTGGCTGTTTTGCTATAGTATTAGAAAAAATTCCTGCTGCATTAGCAGAAAATGTAGCTAAAAGTATTTCGATTCCAGTAATTGGAATTGGTGCTGGAAATGGTGTTGATGGACAAGTTTTAGTTTTACATGACATGATAGGAATGACACATGAATTTAGTCCGAGATTTTTAAGACGATACATGAACTTATACGAAGAAATGACAACCGCTATTAGTCAGTATGTAACTGATGTTAAATCATCTGATTTTCCTAACGAAAACGAACAATATTAAGAAAAAATTAGTTTAAAGGTTTAAGCGTTTAATGTTGTTTAAAATAGTTTAATGTCAAATAAAATAGTTTCCACTAAAGATAACTTACAAATACTTCACGAAGACAATCATATCATTGTTATCAATAAACGTGTAGGCGATATTGTACAAGGAGATAAAACAGGAGACAAACCACTTTCAGAAGTTGTTAAAGAATATATTAAAGAGAAATACAACAAACCAGGTGAGGTTTTCTTAGGAGTTGTACATCGTTTAGACAGACCAACAACTGGAATTATCGTTTTTGCAAAAACTTCAAAAGCATTAACTCGTTTAAATGAGAGTTTAAAAATAGAGAGACAAAAAAATGTATTGGGCAGTTGTAAAAAGTATGCCTTCAAAAAGTAACGACACTTTAGTTCATTATTTAAAA
Source organism: Flavobacterium sp. (assembly GCA_012032075.1). Taxonomy (GTDB): domain Bacteria; phylum Bacteroidota; class Bacteroidia; order Flavobacteriales; family Flavobacteriaceae; genus Flavobacterium. The sequence continues at coordinate 1,235 of JAAURU010000164.1, read as the reverse complement.
CGATATCCAAAAAATAATACTTCAAAAGCATACACTAAAGAAGTTCCAGAAAGTAAAAAAGCAAGTTTAGAATATACTATTATAAAAAAGCTTGACAATTACGTAGGTTTGGAAATCCAATTACATACAGGAAGGCATCACCAAATTAGAGCACAACTTGCTGCAATAGGTTGCCCAATAAAAGGTGATGTAAAATATGGTTTTGACAGAAGTAATCCAGATGGTGGCATTCATCTTCACGCAAGAAAATTAGAATTATTACATCCTGTAACCAAAGCAGTTTTAAAAATTGAAGCTCCCACTCCTAAAGAAGTAATTTGGGAAGCTATTAGCAAAATTTAATTAAAACAATTACGTAAACAGTTTTGTTATTAAAAGATTTGACAACTTTTTAAAAGTTGTCAAATCTAAAATTAAATAGTTCATCTACTAAATTAAATAGCGTATTTACTAAACTTAATAGCTCATTTTATAGATTAAATTGCTCATTTACTATATTAAATTGGCACAATTACTAAACTTAATATCTCATTTACTAAATTAAAATACTAGAAAACAGAATTTAACAGGAATTCTAAAATAAAGTGTATCTATTTAAAAATCTAATAGGTAATTATATTTCTAATAAGTTAATAAGTTGACTAATTCTTCCTCAAATCTAATTTTTGGTAGATATTGGTCTTCCAATACTTTTACAAAAGGAATAGCACTTTCAATACTACCTACTCTTTTTACAGGAGCATCTAAATATTCAAAACAGTTTTCCATTATTAAAGCAGAAATATCACTAGAAATTCCTCCAAACAAGGTATCTTCTTGTAAAATAATAACTTTTCCTGTTTTTTTAACCGATTTATAAATGGTTTCGGTATCTAAAGGTTGTAAACTTCTTAAATCGATTAAATCTGCTGAAATAGTTGGTTTTTTTGATAACGTTTCTAAAGCCCAATGTACTCCTGCTCCAAAAGTAATAATAGTAATATCATTTCCTTCTTTTAATAAAGTAGCTTGACCAAAAGGGATTGTATAATAATCTACGGGGACGTCTTGGTGAACACTTCTATATAATTGTTTATGTTCAAAATACATGACAGGATTTGGATCATTAATTGCAGTATTCAGTAAACCTTTTGCATCATAAGGAAAAGCTGGATAAACTACTTTTAATCCTGGTGTTTTGGTAAACCAAGCTTCATTGGTTTGCGAATGAAAAGGTCCAGCTTGTGTGCCATCCA
>JAAURU010000163.1 GCA_012032075.1 Flavobacterium sp. | reverse complement strand
CGCATCATAGAGACAAAGAAGTAAATCGGCCTTAACAAATTCATTAGAATCTATTCCAGGTATTGGTGAAAAACAATGATAACGTTATTAAAACATTTCAAAAGTGTTAAAAGGTTGCAATTAGCTACAGAAAATGAAATATCTGAGATAGTAGGGCTTTCAAAAGCCAAAAAAATAACCGAATTTTACAAAGAAAAAGAAACGTAATCATTTTGAAACCGAAGAATAAAGAAAATAAAGCAAAGAGCAAAGAGAAAAATTATTTCTCATCAAAAAGGGTGTTTTCTATTTTCTTTTTTCTATTTTCTTTTTTCTATTTTCTACACAAATTCAGGCTCAAGACTCTATAAAAAAACAAAAAATAGGCTTGGTGCTTTCTGGTGGTGGAGCAAAAGGCTTAGCTCATATAGGAGTTCTAAAAATCATCGATTCATTAAATATAAAAGTAGATTATATTGCAGGAACAAGTATGGGTGCTGTAATAGGTGGTCTTTACGCTTCTGGATATAGTGGAAAGCAATTAGATTCCATTTTTAAACAAGTAGATGTAGATGCGTTATTGCAAGATTATATTCCTAGAGGATCACAAACATTTTATGAAAAACGAAATGATGAAATCTATGCTTTTGCCTTACCTTTTGATGGTTTTCAATTAGAATTGCCCACAGCAATTTCAAAAGGATTATATAACTACAATTTAATTTCAAAGTTAACAAGGCATGTTAGTCATATAAAAGATTTTGATCAATTACCTATTCCTTTTCTATGTATAGCAACCGATGTTGAAACAGGAGAAGAAGTTATCTTAAAAAAAGGGATTTTAGCGAAATGTATCCTTGCAAGTGGAGCAATTCCTACATTATATAGTCCGATAGATTTTGACCATAAAATGCTGATAGATGGTGGAGTAATAAACAATTATCCAGTAGAAGAAGTAATTAAAAAAGGAGCAACTTATATAATAGGTGTAGATGTTCAAGATGGTTTAAAGAAAATGGACCAAATAAAAAGTGCTACTGGAGTTTTGGCTCAAGTAACCAACTATGCAATGATTGAGAAAATGGCTGAAAAAGAAAAATTGACAACTCTTTATATTAAGCCAGACATTAAAGGTTATACAGTTGTTTCATTTGAAAAGGGAGAAGAAATTGTAGAAAAAGGTGAGATTGAAGCACGAAAACATATTTCAAAATTAGTTGATTTAGTTTCAAACAATAAAAGAGATATTGTTCAAAAAGAAATGACCGATTCGCTTTTTATTGAAGAAATTCAAGTGGACAATTTAGAAAATTATACTAGGGCTTATGTTTTAGGAAAACTAAAATTTAATAACAAGAAAAAAATATCTTTTAATGAGTTTCAACAAGGCATTAACAATTTAAATGCGACTCAAAATTTTAAATCTATTTATTATTCTTTTGAAAAAATGACAAAAGGAGAACGATTAATAATAGATGTTAGAGAAAATAAACGCAATACTTTTTTAAAACTAGGATTGCATTATGACGGATTGTTAAAAAGTGCATTGCTTGTTAATTTTACAAGAAAAAACTTGTTTACCAAGAACGATGTTTTGTCTTTTGATGTTGGTTTAGGAGATAATTTCAGGTATAATTTTAATTATTATATTGACAATGGTTTTTATTGGAGTTTTGGATTTAATTCAAGATATGTAAGCTTTAATAAAAATTTACAAAATGATTTTTCAAATAATGTTATTTTAAACCCTTTTAATTTAAAAGCTTTAAATATCGATTATTCAGATTTGTCTAATCAGGCTTATCTTCAAACCATATTTGTGCAAAAATTTTCAATTGGCGCAGGAATAGAATTAAAACACTTAAAAATTGAATCCCAAAGTATTCAAAATGTATTAGATCCTATTATTGATAATAGTGATTATTTTTCAGTTTTTGGATATATGAAATATGATTCATTTGACAATAAATATTTCCCTAAAAAGGGTTGGTACTTAATGGCAGATATAAAACCAATTCTATATTCCTCTTCTCGAATCGATAATTTTGAAAACTTACTTTTGCAAAAGCCGATGGTGGAATAGCATTTACAATTAAAAAGAAAACTACAATCAAGCTACAATCTGAAGGAGGATTCACTATAGGAGAAAATAGAATTACTTACTTAGATTTTGCATTAGGAGGATATGGTTTTACCCAAATTAATAATTTTCGTCCTCTTTTAGGATATGATTTCATTGCTTTAAGTGGCAATAGTTATGTAAAAGGAAGTGCCGTTTTAGATTATGAATTATTTAGAAAGCATCATGTAAATTTTACAGCAAATTATGCAAATATTGGAGCAAATATATTTAATGATGGTACTTGGATTCAAAAGCCAAAATATTCAGGATATGGCTTTGGATATGGAATAGAAACCTTACTTGGTCCTTTAGAAATAAAACATTCTTGGTCACCAGAAACAAGAGATCATCACACTTGGTTCAGTATAGGCTTTATATTCTAATTTTTTTCACGATATTTGTATAGATGAAATCGCTCTTTCAAAATGATTGTAAATCATTCTACAAAAAAGCGACACCATGTGACTTATAAAAATTAATAAATTGCTTCACATGAAAAAATGGGAAAACTTACCTATCCTTTTAAAATTCCTCATCAAGAGAAATCCTGAGTGAATTTTTTAATGTGCCAATAAGTCAATTTGACAATTAAGCAATTAATAGTCATTGACATAGTAACAAATTGTCTAATTAACACATTAAAAACATGCCAATATATCACAAACTTGGAATTATTCCACCAAAAAGACATACTCAATTTCGAAAAGAAAACGGAGATTTATATTACGAACAATTATTTGGCACCATAGGATTTGATGGCATGTCAACTAATATGTATCATGAACAGCGTCCTACTCAAGTAAAGGAAATAAAAAAACAATACAGTGTAGCTCCAAAAATAGCAAAAGCCAATAATATTCAGTCTTATAGATTGCGTGGTTTTCAAATAGCTCCACAAGACGATTATTTAGAAAGCAGAAAAATTGTTTTAACAAATCAAGATTGTCATATTGTTTTAGCTGCTCCAAGAAAATCAACGGTTGATTATTTTATAAAAATACCGATTCAGATGAAGTTTTATTCATTCATAAAGGTTCAGGAAAACTTAGAACTGTTCTAGGGAATTTAGATTTTAAATATGGAGATTATTTAGTAATTCCTAGAGGAATAATATATAAAATTGATTTTGATACAGAAGACAACAGACTGTTTATTGTAGAATCTCGAAGACCAGTTTACACTCCAAAACGCTATCGCAATTGGTTTGGACAATTATTAGAACATGCACCTTTTTGCGAAAGAGATATTCGTCGTCCTTATGAATTGGAAACTAATAACGAAAAAGGAGATTTTGTAATCAAAGTAAAAAAGAAAGACGAAATATTCGATATGGTTTATGCAACGCATCCTTTTGATGTTGTAGGTTATGACGGGTACAATTATCCTTATGCCTTTTCCATTCACGATTTCGAACCCATAACAGGAAGAATACATCAACCACCACCAGTACATCAAACTTTTGAAACAGATGCTTTTGTAATTTGTTCTTTTGTGCCTAGATTATATGATTATCATCCACTTTCTGTTCCAGCACCTTATAATCATAGTAATATAGATAGCGATGAGGTTTTGTATTATGTAGATGGAGATTTCATGAGCCGAAATGACATAGAAGCTGGTCACATTTCATTACATCCAGCTGGAATTCCTCATGGACCACATCCAGGAGCTGTTGAAAGAAGTATTGGAAAAACAGAAACAGAAGAATTAGCAGTAATGGTAGACACCTTCAAGCCTTTAATGGTTACAGAAGAAGCCATGAAAATTGCCGATGAAAAATATTTCCAATCTTGGTTAGATCATTAGAAGAAAATAGAGAAAAGAATAAAGAATTTTGAAGTATAAAATCGTATTATTTTAATCTTAATACTTAATACTTTCATCTTAATACTATAATTATGAGTAAAGAAATAAAATCAGTAAACTACGGTTTAGAAAAAATATTCGAAGGAGCACAAGATTTCCTTCCCTTGTTAGGAACAGATTATGTAGAATTTTATGTAGGTAATGCAAAACAAGCAGCACATTTCTATAAAACAGCCTTTGGTTTCCAATCATTAGCATATAGAGGTTTGGAAACGGGATCGAAAGACTCTGTAAGTTACGTACTAAAACAAGATAAAATACGTTTGGTTTTAACCACTCCATTAAACAGTAAATCTGCTATTAATGATCACATTGTAAAACATGGTGATGGAGTAAAAGTAGTGGCGCTTTGGGTAGATGATGCTCGTTCTGCCTATGTAGAAACCACAAAACGAGGAGCAAAATCGTATATGGAGCCAGTAGTTGAAACCGATGAGTTTGGAGAAGTAGTTCGTTCAGGGATTTACACCTATGGAGAAACGGTTCACATGTTTGTAGAGCGTAAAAACTACAACGGAACTTTTATGCCTGGTTTCAGAGAATGGAAATCAGATTATAATCCTGAACCAACAGGACTTAAGTACATTGACCACATGGTTGGGAATGTAGGATGGGGACAAATGAATACTTGGGTAAAATGGTATGAAGAGGTGATGGGGTTTGAAAATTTCCTTTCCTTTGATGACAAACAAATCCATACCGAATACTCTGCACTAATGAGTAAAGTAATGAGTAATGGAAACGGAAGAGTAAAATTTCCTATAAATGAACCTGCAAAAGGGAACAAGCGTTCGCAAATTGAAGAATATTTAGATTTTTATGAAGACTCAGGAGTACAACACATTGCTGTAGCTACTGATGATATTATAAAAACGGTATCTGCTTTGAAAGCAAGAGGAGTTGAGTTTTTACCACCACCTCCACAAGCTTATTATGATGATATCCCTAATAGATTAGGAGTTCATAAAGACATGATGAAAGAAGATATTAAAGAATTGCAAAAGCTTTCAATTATGGTTGATGCAGATGAAGAAGGTTATTTATTGCAAATTTTTACTAAGCCAGTCGAAGATAGACCAACGCTTTTCTTTGAGATAATTCAGCGAATGGGCGCAAAAGGCTTCGGTGCAGGTAACTTTAAAGCTTTATTTGAGTCAATCGAGAGAGAACAAGCATTGCGAGGAACTTTGTAAAAACATAATATTTTTTAATTTTATCAAAAAAAAGCATTAAATAATAGATGTTTTTCTGTTAAAATGGTTAAAGTTGACAAATAACTAAGAATAGTTCAAAAAACTATATACATTTGCACTCGCAAAAAAGAAGGTAAATCTTATCGCTTTTTTTGTATAAGTTTTCATAATTTATAGTTTTTGGTTGGTTAATAGCATAAAAACTCGGTCATTAATTTTGACTGGGTTTTTTTGTTTCTTATTTTTGGAACGGAAATTGCATTCTTTCAAATAAAATTAAAAATTATGAAGAAATTTATAGTACTCCTTTTGGTTTTCATAACGACCAATTCATTCGTTCAAAAGAAGATGCATTCACTACTGGAGAATGGTTTAAACTTCGCATACATTACGGTTTAGTCAATGCTGGGTATGCCACACTCGAAATTAAAGAAGCTACTCGAAACAATAAAAAGGTACATCATGTTCAAGGAAAAGGATGGACAACTGGAATGACAAAGCTATTTTTTGAAGTAAAAGACGATTATCAAAGTTTTTTTGATATGGAAACAGGTAAACCATATCAGTTTTTAAGAAAAATAGACGAAGGTGGTTACACAAAATATCAAGAAGGTTTCTTTAATCAAGACAATAATACAGTTAAGGTAAAAGATTACGAAAAAAACACAGAAAATACATTTTCAGTACCAGAAAATGTACAAGATATAGTTTCTTCATTCTATTATTTGAGAAATCATCCTAAAATTGATTTACTTAAAGATGGTGAAGCAATAGAAATAGATATGTTTTTTGATAATGAAACTACAAAGTTTAAGTTAAAATATATTGGTAAAGAAGATATAAAAACTAAATTTGGAAAAATTTCTTGTAAAGTTTTTAAACCTTACGTTCAAGCTGGTAGAGTTTTTAAAGAAGAAGAAAGCTTAAGTGTTTGGATTTCAAATGATGATAATAAAATCCCTGTTCGTATCCAAGCGAGTTTAGCAGTTGGATCATTAAAGGCTGATTTAGAAGCTTTCAAGGGATTAAAACACTCTTTTAAAGTAAAAGTTGACTAATGGAGGTAACACCAGAGCTAAAAAATCAATTAGATAAAATTGATAAAAAATATAAAGCAATTCATCAAAACACTCAAACTCACCTTGAAGGATTGTTGTGGTCTAAACCTATCACATATTGGGACTATATTCAAACCGATGCCTTATTAAATTTACAAATACAAAGAACTACATTACCTGATGAAATGGTTTTCATTATGTATCATCAAGTAAATGAGTTATTGTTTAAATGGTACTTTGGGAAATAGATCAATTAGCACATAATGAAAATCCATCAACCGATTTTTTTACTGAAAAAGTAGGTAGAGTAAGCAGGTATTTCGATATGCTAACTACTTCTTTCACCATCATGACAGATGGAATGGCACCAGAACAATATTTAAAATTCAGAAACACACTTACACCTGCTAGTGGTTTTCAAAGTGCACAATATCGACTAATAGAATTTGCCACAACCGATTTAATTAATCTAATAGATTATCGTTTTAGAAGTTCAATTGACAGAAATACTTCATTTGAGCATGCTTTTGAACATTTATATTGGCAAGCAGCAGGTAAAGACTACAACACAGGTGAAAAATCTTTTCTCATAAAAGAATTTGAAAGAAAGTATAAAAAAACTTTCCTAGACTTTATGGAAGAATATAATACTATCAATGTTTGGAGAAAATACAAACAATTACCTTTGAAATCGCAAAACAATAAAGTACTAATAGAAGCTTTACGTCATTTAGACAAAACAGTTAATATTACTTGGGTTATGGGGCATTTTATGGCTGCTAAAAAATATATTGAAAGTGTTCCAGGTAATCATGAAGCTACTGGTGGGAGTGATTGGAAAAAATATATGTTGCCAAAATACCAAAAGCGAATTTTTTTTCCAGAACTTTGGTCTAAGGAAGAAATAGAAAATTGGGGAGAAGAATTGTAAAATTATATAATAATAAAATATTGAAATATTTAGCTGTAACATTATTAACCGTATTATTTTTAGTTTCTTGTAATTCTAAAGAAGAAAAAAAAGTTTTAACACCAAAATTAGTTGAGAAAAAAGAACCAATAATTAAAGAGTATGGTTTTACTTTTAACGATTATAAAGTGGTAAGAGATACCATAAAATCAGGAGATAATCTAAGTATTATCTTAGATCGTTATAGTTTGCCAGACAGTCTTAAAACATTTCAAGTAGTAGAAAAAGTTAGAGACTCTTTCAATCCAAGAAAAATAAAAATTGGGAAACCTTATCTGCTATTTTTAAACAAAGAAAAACCTACTGAACTCCAAGCGTTAATATATGTTAATAATAAAATTGAATATTCAGTAATCGATTTTAGAGATTCAGTTCAGGTGAGCAATAAGAAAAAACCCACTTCCATAAAAAGAAGAACTATTGCTGCAAATATTGAAGGTTCTTTATCAGAAACGTTATCAAAAACTGGAGTAAATCCAGGATTAGCTACAAAATTAGCAAAAGTTTACGAGTACTCTATCGACTTCTTTAAAATTCAAAAAGACGATAAATTTTCAGTTAACTATTTAACGAACGTTTTTATTGAAGAACACTATTTTATTGCTGGTATTGAAAGCATTTGGAATCTACTTAATTTTTGAACACTAA
>JAAURU010000162.1 GCA_012032075.1 Flavobacterium sp. | reverse complement strand
AGCTGTTCTTATAGATAATTGTGAAACTGCAAATAATGGAGATGTTTTTTAACATTACTGGTTCGGGTAATGATTTAATAGGTTCTTCTGCTAATGTTTTTCCAAATTCTAACCTTGGAACTTATGTACAAAACTCAGGAAATTTAATCTTCAAAGGAGCAGAATTAAAAACTTTTAAAGGTATTTCTTCTAATGTTTGTGGTGTAAATATAAATTATAGAGTATATGAAATTTCAGCTACACCTGGAGTTTTTACTACTTTAACTTTACCATTTTTCGAAGATTGTGTTTCAGGTTCGTTCCCAACAGGAGGAACTTGTGATGCAGGTGATCAAAAATGGCAAGATGTTTCTTCAATGCTTGATTTAACAACTTTAGCAACAGGAAATTATAGAATTGAAGTTTATTTTGAAGTTACTGGAGATTATGATTCACTTATTGATTGTAATGATACTATACTCGTTGATAATAACGGCTCTTACTATACAGCAACTTTTTCAATCCAATCAACACCTACTTTTACTTATGTAGAACCTGGTTTTTGTAATGCTACAAATGGTTCAATTACTATTTCAGGATTTAATCCAAGTGATCAATATAGTGTTACTTATACAGATGACGGAATTGTAGTAGGTCCAACAAACTATTATGCGAATTTGAGCGGTCAAATTATATTAAATGGTTTAAACGCAGGGGTTTATTCTAACTTCAATTTTTCAATAAATGGTTGTAATCTATCATCAACAAATACAATTACATTAGTTAATCCAGTAATTACTCCTACTTTCAATCAAATTGGACCATTTTGCGCTGGAACTACTTTTAGTTTACCAATAACTTCAAACGAAGGTATTACAGGGTCATGGACTCCAGCATTAAACAATACTCAAACAACTGTTTATACTTTTGTTCCAAATGCAAATCAATGTGCAGTCAATTCAAACCCATATACTGTAATAATTAATCCATTACCATTTATTACACAAATTGCACCAGTTGATTTTTGTCCAGGAGCAAATGCTTCTTTTACAATTGAAGGTAGTGCTAATGCAACGGTATCTTATCAAATTAATTCAGGGGCAACTCAAACGGTTGTATTAGGAGCTAATGGTATAGCTACAATTACTGTAAATAATCCAACTGCAAATGTTGTTTTAACACTTTCATTAATAAATGATGGAACATGTACAAATACATTAAATAGTACAGCAACAGCAAATTTATTACCCTTACCTAATGTTAGCTCTTTAGTTGCAACAAATCCAATAGTTTGTTTAGGAAGTGATGCTTCTTTTACAATAACAGGAACACCAAATGCAACTGTTACTTATACAATTAATACTGGAGCAAATCAAACATTAACTTTAAATGCTTCTGGAACATTTACTTTAGTAGTATCTTCACCTGTAACAGATATTCAAGTTGTTTTAGTAGATATTACAAATAGTCTAACAACTTGTTCAAGAGTTTTAACAGGTATTTCTGCAACTGCTACAATTGTAACAGTCCCAATTCCTACTGCTACAGTTACGCAGCCAACTTGTGTTGATCCTTCAGCAACAATTGAGGTTACTTCTCCGTTAATAAATCAGTTAAATTATCCTTCAGATTTGTTTATTTCTGAAGTAACAGATGCACAACCAGGTTCATTGACTTATGTTGAGATTTATAATGGAACGGGAGCAACTGTTAATCTAAGCAATTACAAATTAAAAGTATATACTAATGGTAACCCAACGGCTGTTTGTGATTTACCCTTAAGCGGAACTTTAATCAATGACGATGTTGTAGTCATAAAATTAAGTTCAAGTGCTAATGAGGGAGGAGTAGTTCCTGATTTATCTTTTACAACTTGTTCTGGTGTAAATAACAATGATAAAATTGCAATTGCAACAAGTAGTGATGTAGAATTAGACGTTTGGGGAACTTCTGACGGAAGTCTATTTACACCTGCTTTTGGTGTGGGTTATAATTACCAAAGAATTGCTACTGGAACGGTTTTACCTTCAATCACCTGGAATCCAGCTGACTGGATGGCTGTAGATTGGGGGAATCCTACAGCTACAAATGGAGATTATTCAAACGTAGGAGTGTATTCTTTATTCGTTTCTAATTACGAATATATTTTAAGTAATACTACTACAACACAAACGCAAACCACAGCTACATATACTGGAGTAGTTCCTGGGTCTTATACTTTAGTAGCTCACGATATGGTCAACAATTGTTTTTCACTACCTTTAAACCTTACTATTAATCCACCTGTTTTTGCAAATCCAGTGACTAGCTTTAGTTATACAACTCCTGTTTGTCAAGATAGTGCAAATTTACTTCCAGACACTTCTGCTACAGGATTTACAACCGGAGGATTGTTTACATCAACAACAGGTTTAGTAATTAATGCTACATCAGGAGAAATAGACGTTTTAAATAGCACTATTGGAAACTATGTAATTACTTACACTGTTGCAAGTAATGTATCAAACTGTTTAAATGGAGGAAGCTCTACTTTTACAATAGTGATTCAATCTTTTACCCCAGCTACGTTTACTTCAATTTCATTATGTGAGGATGCAACTATGGCTAGCTTACCATTAAACTCTGTAGAAGGTTTTTCAGGTCAATGGACTTTAGCAGGAAATCCAGTAACTATGATTGATACAAATGTACTTCCTGGTAATTATCAATACATTTTTACACCTGATCCAGGACAATGTGCGAGTGCAGGAACATTAGTAGTTACAATTGATGCTAGGGATACTACTTCATTTAACCCTTTGAAAAGTTTGTACAGGTTCAAATAATTCAGAATTACCAACTACTTCCTTAGAAGGATATACTGGAACATGGTCACCAAGTTCTATTAATACTTCAGTTGCTGGAGATTTTACTTACACATTTACTCCAGATGTTCAATTTTGTGCATTACAAGTTAGTATTGTAATAAAAATTGAAAACTGTTTTATTCAAAAAGGAATATCTCCTAATGGTGATGAGTACAATCAATTCTTTGACTTGTCTAACTTTAATGTAAATAAGTTGGAAATATTCAATAGATATGGTAGAAAAGTCTATTCTAGAGTAAACTATAAGAAAGAATGGGAAGGTCAAACAAATTCTGGTGATGAATTACCAGATGGTACTTACTATTATGTAATTGAATTTGCTGATAGAGAAGCTACAACAGGTTGGATTTATATTAACAGACAACAATAAACTAAAAATATACCACCTTCTTTCAAAGAAGAAGGTAGTATTTAAAACTTGAAATAAACATGAAGAAACTATATTTAGTAGCTTTAGGCATAATATCAGTATTTATTGATGCAAATGCACAACAAGATCCACATTATACGCAATACATGTATAATATGAATGTAATAAACCCAGCTTATGCAGGAAGCAAAGAAAATTTAGCCATAGGATTGTTGTACAGAAAACAGTGGATTGAAATAGAAAATGCACCTACAACTGGAACGTTATCAGGTCATTCTCCAGTTGGAAAAAATGTTGGTTTAGGTTTGTCATTCATTACAGATAAAATTGGACCTGTTGAAGAGAGTAATGTTTATGGTGATTTTTCATATACTCTAAACCTTGGAGATGAACATAAATTAGCTTTTGGATTAAAAACTGGTTTAACTTTTCATAAAGTAGGTTTGTTTAGCGATATTGGAAATGGATTTGTTCCAAATCCTGGAGATCCAGCTTTTTCTCAAGATATAAGTAATACTTATTTTAACTTTGGAACTGGGCTTTTTTATTACACCAATAATTATTATTTAGCATTTTCTGTTCCTAATATGTTAAAATCAAAACATTTAGATGTAAGAGAGAATAACGATCAATTAGAATTTGGTTCAGAAACTAGTCACTATTTTTTAACAGGAGGTTATGTTTTTAATTTGAATGACAAGGTCAAGTTTAAGCCCTTTTTTATGTTGAAATCAGCTTTTAATGTAACACCTTCTTTAGATTTATCGACAAACTTTTTATTCAATGAAAAATTTGAAATTGGTGCAACCTATAGATTAGAAGATAGTTTTGGAGCCATAATAAATTATGCTATTTCTCCTAGTTTGAGAATAGGTTATGCTTATGACCATATTGTATCAGATTTAAGAGTTACAACACCATCTTCTCACGAAGTTATACTCCTTTTTGATTTGAATTTTTCGAAAAAAGTATCACGTTCAACAAGATATTTCTAATTTAAAAGCGATAAACACATGAAGAAACTATATATAACCTTAAGTTTTGTAATCGCTAGTGGAATACTAAGTGCACAAAACGCAAAAACAAAAAATGCAGATAAATTATTTGATCGATTTGAATACATTGATGCTGCAGAAGCGTATTTAAAATTAGCTGAAAACAGGAAACAATGATCCTTATATTCAAAAACAGCTAGCTGAAAGTTATTACAATGTATTTAACACTAAAGAAGCTGTAAAATGGTATGGTAAAGTAGTTGAAAAAGAACAAGAAGCCGAAATATATTATAAATATGCTCAAATGCTTAAAGCTGAAGGTAATTATGAGGAAGCAAATCACCAAATGAAAAAATTTGCAGCAAAAGCACCTTCAGATAAAAGAGCATTAGCTTTTCAAAATAATCCAAACTATTTATCAAATTTAAAAGCACAAAGACCATTATTTGAAATCAAATCATCTGATATAAGCAGTGCAAATTCCGATTTTGGTTCGATTCTAACAAATGATAATATCATTTATTTTACAAGTGCAAGAAACCAAGCTAGAAAAACTAATGGATGGAATGAAGAGCCATATCTAGATTTATATCAAGCTACTTACAATGAAAATGGAACTGTAAGTGAAGCCACTCTTGTAGAAGGAATTAATACAAAATGGCATGATGGTCCAGCAACGGTTACTGCAGATGGAAATACAATGTACTATGTTAGCGAGAGTTTTAATGAAAAAGAGTTTGAAAAAGATAAATCTAAAAAATCAAAATTTGGTAGAATGTATATTTACAAAGCTACTAGAGAAGAAGGAAAATGGAAAAACAGCAAACCTATTCCTATAAATAACATCAACTATTCTTTACGAAACCCAAGTATTAGCGAAGATGGTAAAACATTATATTTTTCGTCAGATATGCCAGGAGGAATAGGTGGTGAAGATATTTGGAAAGTAAGCATTAATGGAGATGAATATGAAGCTCCAGAAAATTTAGGTGCAAAAGTAAATACCGAAGGGAATGAAAGTTTTCCATACATAACAAGTGAAAATATTTTATACTTCACATCAGATTCCCGACAAGGTTTTGGTGGCTTTGACGTTTTTGAAATCGATTTGAATAAAAATTCAGAAGCAATAAACGTTGGTGAACCTGTAAACACTGAAAAAGATGATTTTGCTTTTAGTTACAATGTTTCTAAAAAAGTAGCCATGTTTTCTAGTAATAGAGAAGGAGTAGATAATTTATATTTAGCAAGTCCATTGTGTGGAGTTAATGGTATAGTTATCGTTAAAAATAAAACTACTAGAAAAGTTATTGAAGGTGCTGTTATAAGCGTTTTAGATGAAGTAAATACAGTTGTAGAATCGGGTGTTAGTAATGATACTGGTCAAAAGAATTTTGATTTAGATTGTGAAAAAAATATACATTTAATGTGTCTAAAGAAGGTTTTGAAAATGGTATTTTCATTATGGATCCATCAGGCAATGGTTCTAGTGTTGTTGAAGCTTATTTAGAGCCTATTAAACCAATTATTACTGATGTTGAAGTAATACTACAACCTATTTATTTTGAATTCAATAAAAGTAACATAACCGCTCAAGGTGCAGAAGAACTAGATAAGTTAGTACAAGTTATGAATGAAAATCCTGAAATGGTAATTTTCGCAAAATCACATACCGATAGTAGAGGAAATGATAAATATAATTTAGCTTTATCAGAAAGAAGAGCAAAATCGACTGTTCAATACATTATTTCAAAAGGTATTAGTGAAGACAGAATAACAGGTCAAGGTTTTGGAGAAAGCGAACTTAAAGTAAAATGTGATAATTGTACCGATGAAGAACATACTCAAAATCGTCGTTCAGAATTTGCCATCGTTAAAAAATAAAAGAGAATTTAATTAAATTACAATCCTAATTAAATTTTAAAAAACCCCTTAAAAGAATTTTTTCTTCAAGGGTTTTACTTTTACATATTATCAGCAGCATACCATTCTGCAAAAGAAGTTTCTGTTTCTTGTAATTTTAAGGAATGTAGCACAATATCTTTGGGCAACCTATCACTTATTTTTTTAGCAAAATCAATAACCATGTTCTCACTAGTAGGTTGATAATCCACTAGTATTATATGATGTCCTCTATCTTTTAACTCTTTGGCCAACTCAACATGAGGTGTGTTTTTATTAAAAACAGTAGCATGATCAAAAAGATCAACAATTTCTTCTTTTACAATTTTTTTCAAATCGGTAAAATCAATCACCATTCCATATTTAACGTTTGAAGTATCAGTAATAGGAGTACCTATAACCGTTACCGATAGCTTATAACTATGACCATGCACATTTTTACATTTCCCATCATAACCATATAAAGCATGACCTGTTTCAAAAGAAAATTGTTTTGTTATTCTTATGTTACTCATTATTTCTACACTAAAATTCAGGCAAAGTTACTAAATTTTACCCGTTGTTTTTTATCCAATTTTCAATGTATATTTGCCCATTAAATTACACCATGAGCGAATTCACTTTAAACCCTATCTACGAAAAAGTTATTGCCGATCTTTTAGCGCAACAATACAGCGTTGTAGATACTTTTTTTTCAAACGAAGAAGTAGAAAACCTGCGTGAAAGTTTATTGCAAAAATATAATGAAAACGAGTTTAAAAAAGCAGCCATTGGTAATCAATTCAATGAAACAATTGTAAAAACTATTCGAGGCGATTTTATTTCTTGGATAGACGAAATCGAAAAAAATAAGGCAGAAACCGCTTTTTTTTAATAAGATTGAACATTTTACTAATTACCTAAACCGAACCTGTTATTTAGGTATTCAAGAACGCGAATTCCATTATGCTTTGTACCCTATTGGTACTTTTTACAAAAGACATTTAGATACCTTTCAAAATGACGATAGCCGAAAACTATCCATTGTTTGTTACCTAAATGACGAAGATTGGCAAGAAGAATACGGTGGAGAACTAACCATCTACAAAGAACAAGAAACCATAAACATCTTCCCTTTAAAGGGCAGAATGGTCGTTTTTGAAAGCCAAGTCCTAGAACACGAAGTAAAACCCGTACAAAGAGAACGACTGAGCATTACAGGTTGGTTAAAAACCAGAAAATTATAATTTTTAGGAGCACCACAACTACCTTTCAGTAGAAAATGCCACCCGCTATCCGTTGCAATCTTTTCTTTTTTTGTCATACTGTGTGATAACTATTTGGATATTTAAGTACAAAAAAAGAAAAGGATTTCCACTGCTATCTGGGCTAGAAAAGACGTTTCTTGCTTTTAAGACGTTAATATAAAAAAGCAATTTTATGATTTGTAATATCTTTTAAAACAACAAAAGCAACTCGTTTAAAAGTTGCTTTTGCTTATTACATCGTGCTACGAGGTCGGGAGACCTCGTAGAGCGATCGCGTCTTATTTAGAACTCTTCGGAGAGCCTGGATGCCAAAGATGATATCAACGATAAAGAATTAGCTACTTTATTTAAAAAAGTACAGCATTTGTCAGAAAAACAAAAAGAAACCGTTAAAGACCTTATTACTGCATTTGTCTTTCAAAAAGATATTCAAAAGCAGTTTTCTTAAAAATTATTTTTTGCTTTATAACATATAA